>CAVFUV010000005.1:0-28290 GCA_963625735.1 bacterium | reverse complement strand
GTTCAGATATTCTATGTCTAATGTATATCGGTTGCAAAATCCGTCACGAAGGGAAGAAACAGCCCATTCCTTTGCGAGTGCTTCGCTTTCGGTGCAGTAAAAGCCGAGACCGAAATCATTCGTTTTTTTGCCTTCGCCGAAGGTCGGCACTTCAATAACTTTTTCAGAACCGTGATATAAAGTGATTGTGTGAGACATACAGAACACCTCCGAACTTATCTGAATATATTGTATCACTAAAGTGATATTAAATCAAGTGCTTTCAATGGAGATGACATACTTTATTTTGCTGTTCCGGTTCTAACTTGACAATTATTTTAATTTGCATTATACTGATACAAACTGATACTGTTTTATATCAGGAGGTATATATGGATATCAGACTTTTTACCGAAATACTGAGGGACAGGCATTTTCCGGATTACAGAAAATTAAAATATAAATACAGTGCCGATTTTGATGATTTTCTTAAAACTTTAGAGGAATTATATTATAAGCCTTTGCCGCTTTGTGATTTCAACGGCGACAGCATTGTTTTTACGGAAGTACATAATGCCGTTAATCAGAACACGGTAAAACTGCTGCTGCAGCCGCAGGATAAGCATTACGGGTTAAGAGCCGCGGAGGAAGAAATTATATCAACCTCAACTATTGAAAGCGTGGATTTCAGCCGTGACAGTGTGCGTAAGATTCTGAAGGGTATGGCACCGGATGACGAACGTGAAAACAGAATTTTAGGTATCAGGCATGGGCTTGAGTTTATTTCCGATACCGCAAACAAAATAACCGAAGACAATTTATATAAGCTTTATATGATGACCGTCGGCGATTTTTTGTCGGACGGTGATAAGCTGACCGAAGGGCGTTTGTACAGGCATGATAGCGTTTTTGTAATAAGCGACCGTATTGAGCATTCGGGACCGGGTGCCGAAAAGGTGCCGGAGTTTATGAAGTCGCTTGTTGCTTTCGCCAATGCCGATGATGATATTAACGACCTGGTTAAGGCTGCGATTATTCATTTTTACATTGGGTTTGTGCATCCGTATTTTGACGGGAACGGCAGAATTGCGCGGCTAGTTCATCTGTGGTTTTTAATTCAAAAGGGCTATAAATCGGCTTTGTTTGTTCCGTTTTCAAGTCGAATTGAAAAAAGCCGCAAGGGGTACTATAATGCCTATACGCTGATTGAGGAAAACAGAAGGTTCAGCGGCAAAATCGATGTAACACCGTTTATTCTGTACTTTACAGAAAATGTCTACAATAAAATGAGTGAAGACTCAACAAAAATTGTAACGTTAACCGTATTCGATAACGCAGTCAAAAACGGAAAAGCAACCGAAAAGGAAACGAAGCTCTGGAGGTTTGTGCTGTCCGCATACGGGACGGATGAATTTTCAACAAAACAGCTCGAAAAAGATTTCGGCGATGCCGCATATGCCACGATTCGGGGCTTTGTTCTTAAATTTGAACAGCTTGGACTTTTGTCTTCCGTAAAGTATGGGACGAGGGTTAAATATAAGGTAGTAGGGTAGCGGGATGCTAAAGACATTATGTGTCTTTAACTGTAAGAATTACAGTCGCATATAAAAATATTGGGTTGCCGTCGGGTAAGATGTTTCCGGCGGCAACGCTTTTTTGTTCATTGCTCATTGCTAATTGCAAAGCGAGTGGGTAAAAAAACGGTTAGAAAAGCAAGGCCCGATAAAAGAAAAACAGCCATATTTTACGATGAACATAAAATACAGCCATTATTTCATAACTTACTTTTGCTTTTCGGTCTGCGCCGAATAACCCATCAGTTTTCGTAAACGCTGACTTTTTTGCGGTCCTTACCCAGACGCTCAAATTTTACCTTGCCGCTGGTAAGTGCAAAAAGTGTATCATCGCTGCCCTTGCCGACATTCGTGCCGGGGTGGATGTGTGTTCCACGCTGACGAACGATAATAGTGCCTGCGTTAACAAACTGTCCGTCGCTTCTCTTGGTGCCGAGTCTCTTTGATTCGGAATCACGGCCGTTACGGGTTGAACCCATACCTTTCTTATGAGCGAAAAGCTGAATGTTTAACTTAAGCATTGCTTATACCTCCGTTGTTACTTTTACGAATTGCGGATACTGCCCGCTAAGCTCCCTCAGATGAAGCTCAAGCCCCTTTACAATGTCCGCAGCAGCTTCGCTTTTTTCGAAGCTGAGTTGCATGTATCCGTCGTCGACACTGACGCACGCGTTAACCTTAAGAATTTCGGTTATCGTGTTTGCCGTCATGTAAGCCGCGGATGAGACCGCCGCACATACAATATCTTTGCCGCTTTCATTGCTCCCGGAATGACCGGAAATGCTGAAAGATGCACTGTCGCCATGGATACGGAAAACCGCTTTTATCATTGCTTATGCGTTGACAGAAACGATTTCTACTTTAGTGTAGGGCTGTCTGTGACCGAGCTTTCTCTTCTCGTTCTTCTTTGACTTGTAGGTCATAACGGTGATCTTCTTCGCCTTGCCGTTCTTGATGACTTTAGCCTTGACTGAAGCTCCCTCAACATAGGGTGCGCCAACCTTGATGCCGTCGTCACCTGCAACTGCAATAACCTTGTCAAAAACGATTTCGGAATCGCTCTCTACATCAAGCTTTTCGATAAAAACAACGTCGTTTGCCTCTACCTTATACTGCTTTCCGCCTGTTTCGATGATTGCGTACATGGTTCGTTCTCCTTTGTAAGTCTCGCTACACGGGGCAAGGAAATTCTTTTTAGTGTGCATAGCACGCCCTTGGTATGCGGCAAACGATATGTTACCATAAGTGCCCCTTTTTGTCAAGGGTTTTTAACCGTTTGCGTTGACTTTTTTCGGGGAGGAATGTATAATCAATTTAATTTATCTGTTGCCGCACTTTGTAATGAGGGAGCAATTTACAGAGTGAAATACAGCATCACAAAACAGGGTATTTACAATGAGGCTCTTATGAAAATTCGTCCGCTTGAGAACAATGATATTCCGCGAATATTGGAAATTTATAACTACTACATTACCGACACCACCGTGTCATTTGAAGAAGCGCCTCTGACCCTTGAAGCGTTCACCGCACGGGTTGACTCCATCCGCAAAAACTACCCGTTTATTGTCGCGGAAGAAAACGGCACCGTAATCGGGTACGCCTATCTTGACCGCTTTCACGAACGTTCGGCATACCGTCATACAGCCGACCTGTCAATCTATCTTGACAAAGACTGTCTGTCTAAAGGGACAGGCTCCGTTCTGCTCGAGCATATCGAAAATCTCAGCAGACGGCAGGGGATAACAAGCATAATTTCCCTTGTAACGGGCGAAAATACCCGCAGTATCGCATTTCACAGAAAACACTCCTACCGAGAAGTCGGCATTATGAAAAACGTCGGCATCAAATTCAACCGCCCCCTCGACGTCTTTTATTTTCAAAAAGAACTTTAACCCCACCCCTTCCGAATCTATACAATCCAAGGCACGAAGTGCCTTCCTTAGCCCCCGACCCCCGAACCCCGGCCCCTTCTTCATTGCACATTGCTCATTGCTAATTGCTAATTACGAAATACAAATAAAAAATTTAATCGAGATGAATTTTATGTGGCTCCTCCTTGCCGCCCTATCCGCCTTTTTCGCCGGCGTCACCGGCATTCTCGCAAAGTGCGGAATACGCAAAACCGACTCGACTGCCGCAACCGCAGTCAGAACAATTGTTGTGCTTGTCATGAGCATCATAATAGTACTCATAACAGGCGGATTTTCAAAAATCACCGAAGTAACGCCCAAAACATGGCTCTTTCTTGTGCTGTCCGGGCTTGCGACGGGTGCGTCATGGCTGTGCTATTTTAAGTCGCTATCAATCGGCGATATAAACAAGGTCACCGCCGTCGACAAATCAAGCACCGCGCTTACCGTTGTGTTCGCTTTTATCATACTAAAAGAGAGTGTCACATGGATAAAATGCGTGTCCGTTGTGCTTATCGCTGTCGGCGCTTTGCTGATGATAGACAAAAAGAAGAACACCAATGCCGATAAAAAAGGACAATCATGGCTCATTTTCGCCGTACTGTCCGCCGTTTTTGCCGCTCTGACTTCCATTCTGGGCAAGATAGGCATTGAGGGTGTTGACTCGAATCTCGGCACTGCGATACGCACTTTTGTTGTGCTTATAATGGCGTGGCTTGTGGTCGGCGTGACCGGAAAAACACATTGTGTAAAAGAAGCCCCCAAAAACGAGCTTATTTTTATCTGCCTTTCGGGACTCGCGACGGGTGCGTCATGGCTGTGCTATTACCGCGCGCTTCAGACAGGCCCCGCGTCCGTGGTCGCGCCGATTGACAAAATGAGCATGCTTGTAACAATCGCATTTTCAAGAATAGTATTCAAAGAAAAGCTTACACCCAAAACCGCCGTAGGGCTTCTGCTCTCCGTCGCAGGAACAATAGGAATGATAATCAATTAGCAATTAGCAATGAGCAATGATCAGTTATTGCCAAATAAAAAATTAACAATTAACAATTAACAATTAACAATTTCGGAAGTCCTGCGGACTTGATTTATGTAGCTTCGCAGATATCAAAAGTCGGTGACAGACTGTAATTTAATCGTCTGCGTTAGCTTATAATCCAAGGCACGCAGTGCCTTCCATAGCCACCGGATACCGGCCACTGTCCACTGTCCACTGTCTTTGCATTTAACATTCGATTTCCCGCTCAGATGCACTTTCCTTCAAAGAACAAAACTAAGAGGTACAACAATGTCCGCTGAACAAAAAAGAATAAATGAATTAACCGATCTTCTCAATCACTTAAGCTACCGTTATTATGTCGAAAATGACAATGATGTGTCGGACTATGAGTATGATAAGCTCTCCCGTGAGTTAAAGGAGCTTGAAGAAAAATATCCCGAATATAAACGCCCCGATTCGCCTTCGTCCCGTGTCGGCGGCACGGCTGAAAACACCTTTGAAAGTGTCCGTCATGAGGTTCGTATGGAGAGCCTTCTTGACGCTTTTGACTTCGGTGAGATTGACGATTTCGACAGGCGTGTATATGATGCCGTCGGCGAGAGCGGATATGTTGTCGAGCCCAAAATCGACGGACTCTCGGTGTCGCTTGAATACCGTGACGGCGTACTCGTCCGAGGCTCAACCCGAGGTGACGGCGACATCGGCGAGGATATTACCGAAAACATAAAAACAATAAAGACAATTCCGCTTCGCCTTACCGAAAATATCCCGTTTCTGGAGGTAAGAGGCGAAGTATACATGCGTCACGATGTGTTTAATTCACTGCGTCTTGAACAGGAGCAGAACGGCGAAAAGCATCCATTCAAGAATCCCAGAAACGCCGCCGCGGGAAGTCTTCGTCAGAAAGATCCGACGGTTACCGCAAAACGCCGTCTCAATATATTTGTGTTCAATGTTCAGAGAGCCGAGGGGCTTGCTCTTACAGGGCATAAGCAGAGCCTTGACACCCTTCGTTCTCTGGGCTTTGTGACCGTGCCTTTCTATACTCCTTGCAAAAATATCGAAGAGGCAAAGCAGGAGCTAAACAGAATAGGCGAAATCAGAAGCACCCTTGAATTTGACATTGACGGTGCAGTAATAAAAGTTGACGACTTCGAAAAACGCCGCAAAATGGGCAGTACGGCAAAGTTTCCACGCTGGGCGGTCGCTTATAAATATCCGCCCGAAGAAAAGGAAACCGTGCTTAAAGACATTGAGGTCTCCGTCGGCCGCTCCGGCGTGCTGACCCCTACCGCCTGTTTTGAACCGGTATTTCTCGCAGGCTCCACCGTCTCACGTGCCACGCTTCATAATCAGGAGCAGATAGACCGCCTCGGCGTTTCTTTGGGCGACACGATTGTTGTGCGAAAGGCGGGCGACGTTATACCCGAGGTCGCGTGCGTAAAGGTGCATAACCCCGATGTTCCCGTTTATACTCTTCCCGATACATGCCCCTCGTGCGGTGCGCCCGTATTCAGAAATGAGGGCGAGAGTGCGCTTAAATGCCGCAATCCCGAATGCCCCGCACAGACACTTCGCAATATTATTCACTTCGCTTCCCGTGATGCCATGGATATTGAAGGACTCGGCGACGCCATGTGCGAAACGCTTATAAACGAAGGACTTATTCACGATGCGGCGGATATTTATTCGCTTGCCGTTGATGATATTCTCAAGCTCGACAGACACGGCAAAAAGTCCGCAAACAATCTTATTAACGCCATAGAAAAATCGAAGCAGAACGATTTGTCAAAGCTTATTTTCGCTCTGGGAATTGACGGAATAGGCGCAAAGGCGGCAAAGCTTTTATCTGAGCATTTCAGAACTCTTGACGCTCTTATGTCGGCAAAGGTCGAGGACATTACAGCCGTTGACGGCTTCGGCACGATTTCAGCCGAGAGTATCGCAGAATATTTTTCGCTTGACGGCACAAAAACTCTTATCGAAAGACTTAAAACACACGGACTTAATATGAACTGCCTTACAGAGGTCACCGATAATCGCTTTGCGGGACTTACTTTTGTTCTGACCGGCACACTCTCACGCTTTACAAGAGATGAAGCGAGCGAGATTATCGAGAACTTCGGCGGCAAGACTTCTTCCTCTGTTTCAAAAAAGACAAGCATTGTCTTGGCAGGTGAAAACGCCGGAAGCAAGCTTAAAAAGGCAAACGAGCTTGGCATTAAAGTTATAAGCGAATCGGAGTTTGAAGAGCTGACTAAGTCAAAACAGTGAACTTTGTTTTCGTGAAGTGTGGAGAGTGGAGAGCGGAGAGTGGAGAGTGGAGTTAGCATTGCAAGAGGCGGAGCTTATAAATCAAGTCCGAAGGACTTCCGAAATTGCTAATTGCTCATTGCTCATTGCAAATTGAAAACACCCGGGGGAATTTAATCATATGAGAAACTATGTAGTCGGCAAAAACGACGCGGGTCAGCGTCTTGATAAATTCGTGACCAAAACTCTGCCGTCACTGCCGAAATCACTTTTATATAAATATCTGCGTCTTAAACGCATAAAGCTCAACGGCAAAAAAGCCGATGCCGCAACACGCTTAAGCGAAGGCGACAGCATTGATATGTACATTAACGACGAATTTTTTGTCGAGCGTGAAGAAAAATACTCCTTCTTAGGCGCGGGCAAAACGCTTGATATAATCTATGAGGACGAAAATATCATGCTCCTTGACAAAAAGGTCGGTCTTTTGTCGCATCCCGATGAAGGCGAATATGTCGATACGCTTATCGGCAGAGTTCAGCGTTATCTTTACGAAAAAGGGGAGTATGACCCCAAAAACGAAGCGTCATTTGCTCCCGCTCTCGCCAACAGAATTGACCGCAATACAGGCGGCATTGTAATGGCGGCAAAAAACGCCGAATCCCTTCGCATTCTCAACGAGAAAATCAAAAATCGAGAGATTAAAAAAATATATCTCTGTCTTGTTATCGGCTGTCCTAAGCAGAAAACCGCGACACTTTGCGACTACATGATAAAGGACGAGAAAAAGAACAAGGTCACCGTTTATAAAGACCCCGTGCCGGGAGCAAAGGACATCAGAACAAAATACACCGTACTTGACACAAAGGACGGTATAAGCCTTGTCGAGGTCGATTTGCTCACAGGCAGAACCCATCAGATAAGAGCCCATATGGCACACATAGGCTGTCCGCTTTTGGGTGACGGCAAATACGGCACAAACGCTCAGAACAAAAAATTCGGCGGCTACAAAAAGCAGTGCCTCTATTCCTACAAAACCGTCTTTGACTTCACAACGGACGCCGGCATTCTCAACTATCTTAAAGGCAAAAGCTTCGAAGCCCGGAACGTGTGGTTCAGAGAAGCGTTTTATAACGGCGAGCTCTGACAAGTCGGTAATGAGTGCGTGTCGAGAGTGGAGTTTGGAGTGTGGAGTGTGGAGTTGCTACGCAAGAGGCGAAGCATATAATTCAAGGCACTTTGTGCCTTCCTTAGTTTCCCCGGTCCCTGATTCCCGGCCCCTGACCCCTTGTTCGATTGCTGATTGCTGACTGTATTTATCGGAGGTGAAATAATGAAGAATGAAGAATTAACGTCCGGTGGAATATCGGAGTCCGCCGCATCCCACACGGGTCACCGTGAACGATTGTGCGGGAGATTTATCGACTCGGGGCTTGATACGTTTTCGGATGTCAATGTGCTTGAGCTGCTGTTGTTCTATGCCATTCCGCGAAAGGATACCGTTCCGCTTGCAAAGGAGCTTCTGAATCGCTTCGGTTCGCTGTCTGCCGTATTCGATGCTCCGATAGATGAGCTACTGAAAGTGCCCGGCATTGGCGAACGCACGGCAACGCTTATAAAATTCATTCCGTCTTTAAGCGGAGAATACTACATCAGCCGCAACAAAGACTCGGCAACCGTTCTTTGCCGTCATGAGGCGGTTGATATTCTGCGGCCTTTCTATACGGATTTTTCAACGGAATTTGCCGTTATGGTCCTGCTTGACGCATCCGGAAAAATTCTCGGCAGTACCCGACTTAAACACGGCAGCACTGACAGCACAACGCTTGACACGGATGAAATTCTGTGCGAAATAAAAGCAAAAAAGCCGTCGGGTGTGCTTTTCTCTCACTGCCACACAAAGGGGCTTGCCGCTCCGTCGCAGAACGACATTGTGTCAACCGAACACCTTGTCGATTTTCTCGCAACCCACAACATAAAGCTGTGCGACCACATAATTTTCGCGCGTGACGACGTGTTCTGCATGTCGTGCATGAAAACGAGAATAAGGCAGGGAATATTTGCGTTTGATGAGTAATAACAATTAACAATTAACAATGACAGAGTGGCCAGTGGCCGGTATTCAGTGGCCAGTAAACAAGGAAGGCACTGCGTGCCTTGAATTATATGCTCCGCCTGTTGCATAGCAACTCCACACTCCAAACTCCACACTCGGCATTGTTCCTTGTTAACTGAAAAAAGGAGATTGTTATGAAAAAGCTGACTTTCGGCTCACCTGAGCCTTTAGTGCCTTCAATTTACTGTGAAAATTTCAATTACATCGAAACGGAGATTTCTTTCCCCGTGTTGTCGATCACGGCACGGCAGACAAAAAGGGGATTTCTGCTCGAATTTCCGATTGAGGACGATGCCTGCGTTTACGGCTTCGGTCTTCAGCTGAAGCAGTTTAACCACCGCGGCAGAAAGCTCAAGCTCTCTGTCAATGCCGACCCCGTTTCACCTAACGGCGACTCTCACGCGCCCGTTCCGTTCTTTGTTACAAACAAGGGCTACGGAATGTACTTTGACACCGCACGATATATAGAAGTCTATTGCGGTTACAGAAAATCGCAGGGCAAGAGCGATTTCGATGATACACCGACAAAGGTTGCCGCAAGCACCGAGGAGCTTTACGCCCTCCGAAAAAGCACCGACTGCGTTATGAGCGTGCTTATCCCGTCTGCCGAGGGGATTGACACATACATAATCGAGGGTGACACCATAACCGACATTGTGTCGCAGTATAATATGCTCTCGGGCGGCGGACCTGATGTTCCCGAATGGGCGCTCGGCGTTCTATATCGCTGCAATGCCGGCATGACGCAGAATGAAATTCTGAACACCGCCGAATATTTCCGCAAAAACGATATTCCGTGCGATATTATAGGACTTGAGCCCGGCTGGCAGACTCACTCCTATTCAAGCTCTCATGTTTTCGGCGAGCGTTTTCCCGAACCGAAAAAGATGATAGACACGCTTAAAGAAAATGGCTTCCATGTTAATCTGTGGGAGCAGGCGTTCTGCCACTCGTCGTCCCCTTTGCACTCCCTTTTAGGCGACAAACACGGCGACTATGACGTGTGGGAGGGGTTAGTACCCGATTTCGCGATGCCCGAAGCGAGAAAAATTTTTGCCGATTATCACCGTGACAATATCGTGTCGCTCGGTGTTGACGGCTACAAACTCGATGAATGCGACTCGAGCGACCACACGGGCAGCTGGAGCTTTCCGCTTGTTTCCGAATTTCCGTCCGGGCTTGACGGAGAGCAGTATCACTCGCTTTTCGGAACACTCTATTGCCGCACGATGAAGGACTCCCTCGGCGGCACGAAAACGCTGTCGGAAGTGCGAAATATGGGTGCGCTCGGCGCCTCGTATCCGTTTGTGCTTTACAGTGATTTATATGACCATAAGGACTTCGTAAGAGGTGTCGCAGTGTCGGGCTTTTCGGGACTTCTGTGGTCGCCCGAGGTGCGTGGATGCGACAGCAGAAAAGAGCTTATCCGCCGTCTTCAGACCGATGTTTTCAGTGCGCAGTGCGTCATAAACGCCTGGATGGTTACCGAAGCGCCGTGGATAAAGCTTGATTGCACAGACGAGGTGCGTGAGCTTCTTAAACTGCGTGAAAAGCTTGTCCCCATGCTCAAAAAGTCATTCGACATATACAAAGCCACCGGCAAGCCGCCTGTTCGTGCGCTTGTCTGCGACTATACCGATGACCCCAAAACATACGACATAGACGACGAATATCTGTTCTGTGAAAATCTTCTTGTCGCTCCCATTCTCGAAAACGCACCCGACGAACGCCGGGTCTATCTCCCCGAGTGTGACACATGGTACGACTATTTTACCGGCGAAAAAGTCGGCAGCGGAGAAATTACCGTCAAAACCGACAACATACCGGTGTATTTTAAGGCATAAAATCGCCGAAATTACAACACAAAACCTTATTGACACAGCAAACTCGAATATGTTACAATCAACTTACGATAAACCCTTTTCGGAACTGACGGATAAGTGGAGCACCACATGAACCGAAAAGACGTAAAGCCGACCGTCTGGGCATGCTTATCCTTCACAGGATAGGTGTGCCCTTTTTTCAATGCATAATGCATAATGCAGAATGCATAATTTCGGAAGTCCTGCGGACTTGATTTTATATGGGGGCTAACCTTTTGCGAAGCTTATAATCCAAAACACGCAGTGTTTTCCGCAATTGTTAATTATTAATTGTTAATTGTTAATTTTTCGCGAAGCTTATAATCCAAAACACGCAGTGTTTTCCGACATTGTTAATTATTAATTGTTAATTGTTAATTATTATTCGGAGGTTTTCAAATGAAAAAAGTTGCAATAATCATGGGCAGCGACAGCGACATGCCGATCGTCCAAAAAGCAATCGATACATTAGTGTCGTTTGAAGTGCCCTTTGAAACGCACATTTTCTCGGCTCACCGAACACCGGAGCAGGCCGCGGTTTTCAGCCGAAACGCGCGCGACAACGGGTTTGGTGCCATTATAGCGGCGGCGGGAATGGCAGCTCATCTTGCGGGCGCGATAGCCGCAAACACCACATTGCCGGTCATCGGCATACCCATCAAATCAAATAACCTAGGCGGTATTGACGCACTGCTTTCAACTGTACAGATGCCTTCGGGAATCCCCGTAGCAACGGTTGCCATAGACGGTGCTGTCAATGCCGCTTTGTTATCTGTCGAGATTTTAAGCGTATCCGATGCGGCTCTTGCGAAAAAGCTTGCCGACAAACGCAAATCGGACGCCGAAAAAGTACTCGAAAAAAACAGAAAAACAGAAGCACAATTCAATTAACGGAAAAATTCAATTAACGGAGGAATTAAAAATGGAAAAAACCACTCAGCTTTACGAAGGCAAGGCAAAGAAGGTCTTTGCCACATCCGACCCCGAGCTTGTCATTGTGTCTTATAAAGACGATGCCACGGCTCTTGACGGACTCAAAAAAGGCACAATAACGGGCAAGGGCGTTATCAACAACAAAATGTCAAACTACCTTTGCCGCCTTCTCGAGAAAAACGGCATTCCCACTCACTTTGTCGAGGAGCTTAATGACCGTGAAACACTTGTAAAAAAGGTTTCCATTGTTCCTCTTGAAGTCATAATCCGCAATATTTCCGCAGGCTCATTCGCCAAGCGTTACGGCGTAAAAGAGGGCATTGTATTTGATGAACCCACAATTGAATTTTCATACAAAAACGACGAGCTTCACGATCCGCTCCTCAATTCATATCACGCCCGCGCGTTGGGTCTTGCCACGGCACAGGAGATTGACACCATTAAAAATATGGCGTTTAAGACAAACGAAATTCTCAAGGAGTATTTTCTTTCGATTAACGTAAAGCTCGTTGACTTCAAGCTTGAATTCGGCAGACTTCAGAACGGCGATATAGTCTTAGCCGATGAAATTTCACCCGACACTTGCCGTTTCTGGGATGCCGACACAGACGAAAAGCTTGACAAGGACCGTTTCCGCCGTGATATGGGCGGCGTAGAGGACGCATACAACGAGATGATGAAGAGAGTTTTCGGCAACTGAAAACCGGGGGACGCAAATGAGTGATTTAAGAGAAGAATGCGGCGTTTTCGGTGTGTATTCAGCCGAAAAGAGCGATGTCGCCGGCACGGTCTACTACGGACTTTACGCACTTCAGCACCGTGGACAGGAGTCGTGCGGAATAGTCGTTAACGATGACGGCGTTTTCAGCGGATATAAAGATACAGGTCTTGTAAACGATGTCTTTACCGGTGAAATCGTAAATTCCCTCGGTGAGGGAAATATCGCAATCGGTCATGTCCGTTACGGCACAACGGGTGCCAATGACCGCAGCAACGCTCAGCCGATAGTCGTAAACCACATTAAAGGCAAAATGGCACTGGCTCACAACGGCAACCTTATAAATTCGGGTGAGTTACGCCGTGAGCTGGAGCTTGCCGGTTCTATTTTTCATACCACAAGCGATACCGAAGTCATATCATATATCATAACCAAGGAGCGCCTCTCGTCCCCATCGATTGAACAGGCGGTAAATTCGGCTATGAACCGCATAAAGGGCGCTTATTCCCTGGTTATCATGTCGCCGTCAAAGCTTATCGCCGTTCGTGACGAAAACGGTTTTCGTCCGCTGTGCTACGGCAAAACGGATGACGGCAGATATATTGTCGCGTCCGAGAGCTGTGCGCTTGACGCTGTCGGAGCGGAGTTCATAAGGGATATAAAGCCCGGTGAAATTGTCGTGTTTGACAAAAACGGCGTAAGGTCAATTGAAGACCACTGCCATAAGGCACCAAGCTGTCTGTGCGTGTTTGAGTACATCTATTTTGCCCGTCCGGATTCTGTTATGGACGGCTGTTCGGTGCATACCGCCCGTCAGAGAGCCGGTGCGTTTCTGGCTCTTGAACACCCCGTTCAGGCGGACGTAGTAATAGGCGTTCCCGATTCGGGACTTGATGCCGCACTCGGCTACGCAAAGCAGTCGGGCATACCGTATGAAATAGGCTTCATAAAAAACAAATACATAGGCAGAACATTCATAGCTCCCGGACAGAAGACACGTGAAGACAAGGTAAAAATCAAGCTTAACCCCATAGCGGAGGTTGTAAGAGGCAAGCGTGTTGTCATGATAGACGACTCGATAGTCAGAGGCACCACAAGTGCCCGTATAGTCAGGCTCCTTAAAGAAGCGGGCGCAAAAGAAATACATATGCGAGTGTCCGCTCCGCCGTTTATAAATCCGTGCTATTACGGCACCGATATCGATTCAAGGGATAACCTTATCGCCTGCAAGCATTCCGTTGACGAAATAGCCGACATCATAGGTGTAAATTCGCTCGGTTATCTTAGTGTTAACGGCGTAAAGCAGATTGCAAAGGGAATATGCGGCTCGGGCTACTGCACCGCCTGTTTTGACGGAAACTACCCCACGCCCATTCCGTCCGCTCCCATGAAAAACAGATTTGAAACCAAAATTTCCGAAAGCAAGGTGAACGACAATGAATAATTCACAGTCAAAGGCTTATGCGGACGCAGGTGTCGATATAACAGCCGGCTACAGATCGGTTGAGCTGATGAAAAGCCATATCGCGAGAACAAAAACCGAGGGTTGTCTTGACGATGTCGGCGGCTTCGGCGGATGCTTCGGACTTAATCTGACCGGCATAAAAGAACCCGTTCTTGTTTCGGGCACGGACGGTGTCGGAACAAAAATAAAAATCGCGCAGCTTTTGGATAAGCACGATACCGTCGGCATAGACTGTGTCGCAATGTGCGTAAATGACATAATCTGCTGCGGGGCAAAGCCGCTGTTCTTTCTCGATTATATAGCATGCGGCAAGAACTATCCCGAAAAAATCGCCGAGCTGGTCGGCGGTGTGGCGGAAGGGTGCGTCAGAGCCGGCTGTGCGCTTATAGGCGGCGAGACCGCCGAACATCCGGGGCTTATGCCCGAAAATGACTACGACCTTGCGGGGTACTGCACAGGCATTGTCGACAAACAGAAGATACTTGATAAAAACAGTGTAAGCGTCGGCGATATCGTAATAGCATTGCCGTCGTCGGGCGTTCACTCAAACGGCTTTTCTCTTGTAAGAAAGGTGTTTAATGTCGGTGTCTCCGATATAACATCCCCCGTGGCGGAGCTTGACGGCAAATCAATCGGTGAGACACTTCTGACTCCCACAAAAATTTACGTAAAGCCGATACTGTCTCTCTTTGAAAGCGTAAATGTAAAAAGCATTTCTCATATCACGGGCGGCGGCTTCTATGAAAATATCCCAAGAAGCATACCGGACGGACTGTGTGCGAAGATAGACGGCAAAAGTGTTCGCATTCCTCCGATTTTCGGTCTTATCGAAAAAGCGGGAAATATTTCAGAAAGAGATATGTTCAACACGTTTAACATGGGTGTCGGCATGACGGTTATTGTTTCAAGGACGGATGCGGACAATGCCCTTAAGATACTTAAAGACAACGGCGAGGACGCTTATATAATCGGTGAAATCATAAAATCCGACAATAAAATCGAAATCAGCCGATAATAAAAATTATGAATGAGAAAAAGTTAAATATTGCCGTCCTTGTGTCGGGCGGCGGCACAAATCTTCAGGCACTTATTGACGCCGAGAACAGCGGAATAATAAAAAGCGGCACAATAAGGCTTGTCATATCAAACAAAGACGGAGCTTATGCTCTCGAGCGTGCGAAAAAAGCCGGAATTGATGCATATACCGTTCTTAAAAAGGATTTTGACGGTCAGCAGGGATTTGAAAGCGAGCTTATAAGAATACTCGACGAAAACAGAATAGATCTTATTGTCCTCGCCGGGTTCATGTCGATTTTAAGCGAAAATTTCACATCGCATTACCGCAGCAGAATTCTCAATGTTCATCCGTCGCTTATTCCGTCATTCTGCGGTGAGGGCTTTTACGGACTGCACGTACACGAGGCGGTACTCAAGAAAGGCGTAAAGGTCACGGGTGCCACGGTGCATATAGTAAACGAGATACCCGACGGTGGCCCGATTGTTATGCAGAGGGCTGTTGAGGTTCTTGACGGCGACACACCCGAAATACTGCAGAAAAGAGTCATGGAGCAGGCCGAGTGGAAAATACTCCCCGAATCGGTCGAGCTTATGTGTGCCGGGAAGGTCAGGATAGAGGACGGAAGAACATTTGTGGGGTGAGAAGGCGAGCAAGGCGAGCCGCCGTTGCCGCAGCGAACAGCTGCCTGCTGTCAAGCGGGCAGCTGTGAGCGAGGCACGAACCCGAGCGAGTCGAATTTGTTATGCTGTCTTTGGCAGCGGAACAAATGAAGGCGAGCGTAGGGCGCCCGCTCGGCGGCGGTGCCTGTCTGTCCCGAAACATGGCTTGCTTTGGCAGATAAGTTAATCGGACAGACAGGGGCCCCAACGAGCGGCGAAGCACCCGGCTCTGCAAAAAGCCCGGCAATATCCAAAGCCCCACCTCCGCGAAGCCAAAGACCAAGAATTGCGAAAGAATTCCCTTTTAAGAAAAAAGCCTTCCTCTCGCGAAGCTATTATAAAATCAAGACACGCAGTGTCTTCCTCAGCCACTGGCCCCTGGATACTGGCCCCTGGATACCGGCCCCCGGCCCCCGGCCCCCCGGCCCCTGGCCCCTGGCCACTTTAATTGTTAATTAAAAAAAGTTCTATGCTTTTCCCGGAAAGGATACCTAATCATGGAAATATTATCAATCAAAACCGAACTCAATTCCATTCCCTATCACGGTCGAGGCATCATGATAGGCAAAAGCCCCGACGGCACAAAAGCCGTTACGGCATATTTCATCATGGGCAGAAGCGAAAACAGCAGAAACCGCATTTTTATCGAGGACGGCGAGGGTATACGCACTAAGGCTTTTGACGAGTCCAAAATGGTCGACCCTCATCTTATAATCTATGCTCCCGTCAGAGTTCTCGGCAACAAAACCATAGTCTCAAACGGCGATCAGACCGACACCGTATATAATCTTATGGATAAGCAGATGACCTTCGAGCAGGCTCTCCGCACCCGTGAATTTGAGGACGACGCCCCCAATTACACTCCCAGAATTTCGGGCATTATCCACCTTGACAACGGTGAAATGAACTTTGCCATGTCAATCCTTAAATCGGCAGACGGCGACGGTACTTCATGTCAGCGGTACACATACGCTTATCAGAATCCTCTTTGCGGCAGACTTAAATTTATTCACACCTACAAGTGCGGTGGCAATCCGCTCCCGAGCTTTGAGGGCGAACCCAAAACGCTTGAGCTCCCCGATGTCGATATCGATACTCTTACAGCTTTCATCTGGGAAAATCTCAATGCCGACAACAAGGTTTCACTTTTCGTAAGATACATTGATATAAAAACCGGCAGGCACGAGTCAAGAATAATCAATAAAAACAAGTGAGGTAACCAAAATGAAGGAATTTGAACTTAAATACGGCTGCAACCCCAATCAGAAGCCCGCGAAAATCTATATGGAAGACGGCGGAGATCTCCCCATAGAAATTTTGTGCGGAAAACCGGGATACATAAATTTTCTTGACGCCTTCAACTCATGGCAGCTTGTAAAGGAGCTTAAAGAGGCTCTCGGACTTCCGGCCGTTACTTCTTTCAAGCACGTAAGTCCCACTTCGGCTGCGGTCGGAATTCCGCTGTCCGATACACTCAAAAAAGCCTGCTTCGTTAATGATATAGAGGGACTTGACTTGTCGCCCCTTGCCTGTGCCTATGCACGCGCCAGAGGCACCGACAGAATGTGTTCCTTCGGTGACTGGGTTGCGCTCTCCGATGTATGCGATGTTACAACCGCCAAGATGCTTAAAAGGGAAGTGTCCGACGGCATAATCGCCCCGGGATATGAGCCCGAGGCACTCGAAATTCTTAAAACAAAAAGAAAAGGCAACTATAATATCGTAAAAATAGACCCCGATTATATTCCCGCGCAGCAGGAGAAAAAGCAGGTTTTCGGCATTACATTCGAGCAGGGGAGAAACAATTTCAAAATAAATTCCGAACTGCTCAAAAACATTGTCACAAAAAACTCAAATTTGCCCGACAGTGCCGCACGTGATTTGATTGTCGCGCTTATCACACTCAAATACACGCAGTCAAACTCCGTCTGCTATGCCGTTGACGGACAGGCTATCGGTGTCGGTGCGGGTCAGCAGTCTAGAATACACTGCACACGCCTTGCCGGCACTAAGGCGGACACATGGTTCTTAAGACAGTCCGACAAGGTTATAAATCTTCCGTTCAGGGACGATATCGGCAGACCCGACAGGGATAATATAATCGACGGCTACATTAACAAAAACGAAGAGGATGTATGTGCCGACGGCATATGGCAGAAATATTTTACCGTCAGACCCGAGCCGTTTACCGATGAAGAGCAGTCGGCGTATCTCGCGACAAAAACCGATGTCGCATTGGGTTCGGATGCGTTCTTCCCGTTCTCCGATAATATTGAAAGAGCCTTTCGCTCGGGCGTAAAGTATATAGCGCAGCCGGGCGGCTCGATAAGAGACGATCTTGTTATCGAATGCTGTGACCGCCACGATATGGTAATGGCGTTTACGGGTATGAGATTATTCCATCATTAAAGAGGCGGTATAATGAAAATAATGGTAGTCGGCGGCGGAGGAAGAGAACACGCCGTCATAAAAAAACTGAAGCTTAACAGCGAGGTCGAAAAAATATACGCACTCCCCGGCAACGGCGGCATGATTAACGATGCCGAGCTTGTTGACATAAGCGCTGTCGATATTGAAAAAATCGTCGACTTTGCCGTTGAAAACAAAATAGATTATGCCGTTGTGACACCCGATGACCCTCTTGTGCTGGGTTGTGTCGACGCACTTGAAGCAAAAGGCATACCGTGCTTCGGTCCGAGAAAAAATGCGGCGATAATAGAGGGCAGCAAGGTTTTTTCAAAAAATCTGATGAAAAAATACGGCATTCCCACCGCCCGTTACGAAGTTTTTTCGGATGCCGAAAAGGCTCTTGAATATATAAAGACCTGCCCCATACCGACCGTTATAAAGGCGGACGGCTTGGCACTCGGCAAGGGTGTAATAATCGCCGATACAAGACGGGAAGCCGAAAACGCCGTCATTTCAATTATGAAGGACAGACAATTCGGAAAAAGCGGCGACAGTATAGTAATAGAAGAATTTCTGACAGGCCCCGAGGTGTCCGTGCTGTCGTTTACGGACGGAAAAACCGTCGTGCCGATGGTGTCGTCAATGGATCACAAAAGAGCCGGCGACAATGACACAGGGCTCAACACAGGCGGCATGGGAACGGTAGCTCCGAACCCGTACTATACCCCCGAAATCGCGGATGAATGCATGAAAAAGATTTTCTTGCCGACAATCGACGCCATGAATAAAGAGGGCAGAAGCTTTAAGGGCTGTCTTTATTTCGGCCTCATGCTGACCCGTGACGGACCTAAGGTAATAGAATATAACTGCCGCTTCGGCGACCCCGAAACGCAGGTTGTTCTGCCTCTTCTCGAAAGCGATTTGTTAACGGTCATGCGTTCTGTTACGGACGGCAGACTGTCGGAGTGTGAAGTAAAATTTTCGGATAAAAACGCCTGCTGTGTAATTATGGCGTCTGAGGGCTATCCCGTTAAATACGAAAAGGGATTTGAAATCACAATTCCCGAAGAACTGCAAACCGGCGTATATGCGGCAGGTGTGAAGCTTGAAAACGGTCGTCTTGTCACAAACGGCGGCAGAGTTCTCGGCGTTACATCGGTTGCCGATACGCTCGAAGAAGCGATAAAGCAGTCATATGAAGCGGTTGAAAAAATCAGCTTCGGCAATGCTTATTACAGACACGATATAGGTCAGAAGGCACTAAAAAGTCGGGAGGCGTAATTTTGGTTTACAGAATTTTCGTTGAAAAGAAAAAAGAACTTGCAAATGAAGCAAAGACACTGCTTTTTGAAGCGGAAAATATTCTCGGTATAAAAAATCTGACCGATGTCAGAATCATAAACCGCTACGATGCCGAAAACATAACAAAGGAACTGTTTGACTACGCCGTTAAAACCGTATTTTCAGAGCCTCAGCTTGACAACGTCAGCGAGGATATAAATACAGGTTCTGCAACGGTTTTCGCCGTTGAGTATCTGCCCGGTCAGTTTGACCAGCGTGCGGATTCGGCGGCACAGTGCATACAGATTATATCGCAGGGCGACAGACCCATAGTCCGCTCCGCCAAAATTTACGCTCTTTACGGAGAACTTACGGCGGAGAATATCGCCGACATAAAGAAATATGTCATCAACCCGGTTGAAGCAAGGGAGGCATCACTCGAACGTTTTGACACGCTCAGAACGGATTATGCCGTTCCCACTACCGTTAAAACGCTCGACGGGTTTATTTCATATGACGAAAACGAGCTTGCGGATTTTGTGAAGAATTACGGTCTCGCAATGGATAATGACGACATAAGATTCTGCCGTGATTATTTCAGAACGGAGCAGCGTGATCCCACACTTACCGAAATACGCATGATTGACACATATTGGTCCGATCACTGCCGTCATACTACATTTCTGACCGTTATAGACGACGCAAAATTTGAGGACGGGCTTCTGCAAAAGGCGTACGATGACTATATGGCTGTTCGCAGAGAGCTTGGCAGAACAAAGCCCGTGTGTCTTATGGATATAGCGACGCTCGCCGTAAAATATCTTAAGAAAAACGGCAAGCTCGACAAACTTGACGAATCGGAGGAGATAAACGCCTGCACGGTCAAAATCGAAATTGATGTTGACGGCAAAAAAGAGCCGTGGCTTCTTCTGTTCAAAAACGAAACGCACAACCACCCGACCGAGATCGAACCGTTCGGCGGTGCGGCCACGTGCATAGGCGGTGCGATAAGAGACCCGCTGTCGGGCAGAAGCTATGTTTACGGCGCCATGCGTGTCACCGGTGCGGCAGATCCTACCGTCCCGGTCGGTGAAACCATCCCCGGCAAGCTGCCGCAGAGAAAGCTTGTTACCACAGCGGCGGCAGGGTATTCCTCCTACGGCAATCAGATAGGACTTGCGACCGGCATTGTCGACGAGATATATCACCCGGGATACGCGGCAAAAAGAATGGAGATAGGCGCGGTTATAGCGGCGACCCCACAGGAAAACGTGCGGCGTGAAAGACCCGACCCCGGAGATATTGTAATTCTTCTCGGCGGCAGAACGGGCCGTGACGGAATAGGCGGCGCGACAGGCTCTTCAAAGGCACACAACGCCCATTCGGTTGAAACGTGCGGTGCGGAGGTTCAGAAGGGCAACGCACCGGAAGAGAGAAAGCTTCAGCGTCTCTTCAGAAACAAAGAAGCGTGCCTTATGATAAAAAGGTGCAACGATTTCGGTGCCGGCGGTGTGTCGGTTGCTGTCGGTGAGCTTGCCGACGGGCTTGACATTGACCTTAATGCCGTTCCGAAAAAGTATGACGGACTTGACGGCACCGAGCTTGCCATTTCCGAATCTCAGGAGAGAATGGCGGTTGTCGTCGAAAAAGAGAACGTAGAAGCCTTTCTGTCAATTGCCCATAAAGAAAATCTTGAGGCGACACCGGTGGCTGTCGTAAAGGCCGAGCCTCGTCTTACAATGACATGGAACGGGAACAGAATTGTTGATATAAGCCGTGATTTTCTTAACTCAAACGGAGCGGAAAAGCACATTGTAATAACTCCCGAAAAACCGGGCGATTACAGCAAAAAAATCGAAGGCACATTTTCGGAGAATATTAAAAAGACAGTCTCCGACCTTAATATCTGCTCCAAAAGAGGACTTGCGGAGCGTTTTGACTCGACCATTGGCGCCGGTACTGTGCTCATGCCCTTCGGCGGAAAAAATCAGAGAACGCCCATTCAGGCCATGGTGCAGAAAATAAGCGTAGAGAAAAAGCACACCGATGACTGCTCGCTTATGGCGTGGGGCTACAATCCGTTCATAACCGAAAAAAGCCCTTATCACGGGGCATATCTGGCAGTTGTCGAATCTGTATGCAAGCTCATTGCCACAGGTGCGAAGTTCGAGGATGTATATCTTACATTCCAGGAATATTTTGAAAAGCCCGGGCGTGACGGAAAACGCTGGGGCAAACCGCTGGCGGCTCTGCTCGGAGCGTTTGAGGCACAGAAAAATCTGTCAATCGGCGCAATCGGCGGCAAGGACTCAATGAGCGGCTCTTTTGAAAAACTTGATGTTCCGCCGACTCTCGTTTCATTTGCCGTTACGACCGCAAAAACAGGGGATATAGTTTCACCCGAATTCAAGAAGGAGGGCGACAAAGTCATTATAATCAGAACCGAGTCCGATGAAAACGGCCTTCCCAAAACAGAATCATTAATCGAAAATTTCAACAGGGTAACAGAACTTTTAAGAAGCGGCAGGGCAGTTTCCTGCTATACTCCGGGGATTGGCGGCATTGCGGAGGCGGTTCTCAAATCCGCAATGGGCAACGGCTTCGGCTTTAAGTTCAGTCCCGATGTCTCAATTGATGATATTTTCGGCTACAATTACGCTTCATTTATTCTCGAGGTCGAAAATGCCGACGAATTTGAAGTGATAGGCGAGATAACCGAAAGGCCCGAATTTGTCTATAATAACGAAGTGATTGACTGTGAAGAGCTTTTCTCGCTGTACGAGAACAGGCTTGAAAGCGTATATTCATGCAATATCACAAAGTTCGCCCAAAGACTTGAAAACTTTAATTATAAAGCGGAAAATTATCCAGCCCCCGCAATAAGGCACTCAAGACCGAAGGTGCTTATACCGGCGTTCCCCGGCACAAACTGCGAATACGACAGCGCCAAGGCGATAAGCGACGCAGGCGGTGAAGCTGAGATTATCGTCATAAAAAATCTCACATCATCGGCAATCCAGTCAAGCGTTGAGGAATTTTCCGAAAAGCTCAAAACGGCTCAGATTGTGTTTATCCCCGGCGGATTTTCGGGCGGCGACGAGCCTGACGGCAGCGGCAAATTTATAACCGCGTTCTTCAGAAACGGCGCCGTAAAGGAGGGCGTAACCGACCTGCTCGAAAACAGAGACGGACTTATGTGCGGTATATGCAACGGTTTTCAGGCTCTTATAAAGCTCGGACTTGTGCCGTACGGCAAAATTATCGACACCGATGAAAGCTGTCCGACACTCACATACAATACAATCGCAAGGCATCAGTCAAAGGTTGTAAGAACAAGAATCGCGTCAAACAAATCTCCGTGGCTGTCGCTTATGAATGTCGGCGATATCGTAAATGTCCCGATTTCACACGGCGAAGGCAGATTTCTGGCGAGTGAGGAGTTTATAAGAACTCTTGCCAAAAACGGACAGATTGCCACTCAGTATGTTGACTTCTCGGGCAACGCGACAGACGATGTTGCGTTTAATCCGAATAACTCAATGTTTGCGATTGAGGGCATCACTTCCCCCGACGGCAGAGTTTTCGGCAAAATGGGACACAGCGAGCGTGTCGGCTCCGGACTTTACAAAAATGTCCCCGGCAATTATGATATAAGAATGTTCGAAGCGGCAGTAAAATACTTTAGATAATTAACAATTGATAATTAACAATTAACAATGAAGGAAAACACTGCGTGTTTTGGATTATAAGACAGCAAAAAACCGTACACCGATCAATCGATTGGCGTACGGTTTCTTAATAAATTGCTAATTGCTAACTGAATAATGCATAATGCATAATGCATAATGTCGGAAGGCACGGTGTGCCTTGAATTATAAGTTTCGCAAAAGGTAAACCAAATAAAAAATAAGCTCTGCACTAAGCAGGGCTTATAAAAATAAATATAAAAGCTGTTTACTCTCCCCGGATGGTGAACAGCTTTTTCAATGCATGATGCATAATGCAGAATGCATAATTTCGGGAAGCACGGTGTGCCTTGGATTATAAGCTCCGCACGAGGCAAGCTCAATAAAAAAAATAAGCTTCGCGAGAGGCGAAGCTTATAAATCAAGTCCGAAGGACTTCCGACATTTTTAATTTTTAATTTTTAATTGTTAATTGTTTTTACGCTCTTTTCGCGGTTTTTATTTCGCCTTCGGGCACATTGACACGTTCAATCTGTGCGCCGACTGCGGTGAGCTTTTTGACTACATCCTCATAGCCGCGGTCAATATGAGTGATTTCTTCTATTTCGGTTGTCCCCTTGGCACAGAGTCCCGCTATAATCATGGCCGCACCTGCTCTGAGGTCATCCGCTTTTACGGGAGCGCCCTTAAGAAGCGCACTGCCCTCGACTATTGCCGCCTTGCCTTCTATCTGAATCTGAGCGCCCATGCGGATAAGCTGATCGACATACTTAAAGCGGTTGTCCCACACGCTGTCGGTAACAATGCTTATGCCTTCGCAAAGAGACAGAAGCACAGTAAACTGCGGCTGCATATCGGTCGGAAAACCGGGATGCGGTCTTGTTTTTATGTTGCACGCGTGCAGTCTGCCGTGAGACGCAACTCTTATTGAGTCGTCAAACTCCTCGACCTCCGCACCGCACTCACGAAGCTTTGCCGAGATGGGGTCAAGGTGCTTCGGAATGACATTCTTTATAAGAAGGTCGCCGCCCGTTGCCGCCGCCGCAACCATGTATGTGCCGGCTTCAATCTGATCGGGAATTATCGAATAATCGCATCCGTGAAGTTCGGACACGCCTTCAATTTTTATAACATCCGTACCCGCGCCCTTGATGTTTGCGCCCATAAGGTTCAGGAAGTTTGCGAGGTCGACAATATGCGGCTCTCTTGCGGCGTTTTCGATTATGGTAACGCCACGTGCCTTTACGGCCGCCAGCATAATGTTGATTGTCGCACCTACGGACACCTTGTCAAAGTATATGCTTGCGCCCACAAGCTTGTCGGCACGTGCTTCGACAATGCCGCCTTCGGTTGATACAACCGCACCTAAAGCGACAAAGCCCTTTATGTGCAGGTCAATGGGACGAACACCGCCGAAATTGCATCCGCCGGGCATTGCGACATAGGCGTAACTATACATTCCGAGCAGTGCGCCCAGAAGATAATATGACGCTCTTAAGTTTCTTGTAAGCTCATAGGGTACTTCTTTTGAATGCGATGAACGTGTGTCTATCTGTATGGTGCTTTTACCGGTATATCTGACAACGGCACCCATTTCCTCGAGAATCTGAAGCATGGATGATATGTCTTTTATATCGGGTACGTTTTCTATTGTAAAAATGTCTTTTGCGAGCAGTGTAGCGGGCAGAATGGCTACTGCGGCATTTTTTGCACCGCTGATGTCAATTTCACCGTGAAGAGGTCTGCCGCCGTGAATAATAAACTTTTCCAAAAGGGCACTTACCTTTCCCTGAATTAAGGAATTTTTCGGGTGTTCCCCTGAATACAGACCCGGTTATTCCTTCATACATTCCATATATATAATCGATAGCCGTATATGCGGCTGCTTGAATTTAAGGTGACAAAAACAGAACCCGTATTTTTACAGGCTATGTAATTATACACTAACAATCACATAAAATAAAGAGTTAATTAAGTCTTTTAACTTATTTTAGCGATTTTTATAAAATCCCACAAAATTTACAGCGAAATTTTGTTAACACCCGTATTCAGATTATATGTCTGTCCGTCAAGAACGGCTGTCGCTTCGGCATTTTCGGGAACGGTGAAAATGTATTCCGTTTTGCCGTCGGTTTTTGTCCACTCGCTTGTAATTGTGCCGCTTATGCTGTCAAACGATGCCTTAAAGTGCGTAAGACGGTCGTCCGTAACAGGAGAGAGGACAATTTTTTTATAACCCGCGCTGTCGTTTGTCTGATTTATGCCCGCACACTTTTCGAATATCCAGTCACCGACCGCACCGTATGCGTAGTGGTTGAATGAGTTCATTGCGGGGTTGGCGAAGTGACCGTCGGGCCAGCGTCCGTTCCAACGCTCCCACATAGTCGTGCCGCCCGCTTTTACAGTGTAGAGCCATGAGGGGTACTCTTCTCTTAACAATAAGTCATAGGCAAGCTTGTTTTCGCCGATTGACGACAGTACATGCAAAAGATACGGTGTGCCGACAAAGCCCGTTGTGTGGTGACCGAATGAGTGAAGCAGTTCGACAAGACGCTTTGCCGCCGTCTTTCTGTCGGGCGTAAGGTCAAAGTGCAGTGCCAGCACATACGCCGTCTGCGTGTCGTTTGTAAGAGTGCCGTCGTCGTTTACATACTCATCTATAAATGCTTTTCTGACATTTTTATAAAGCTCTTTGTAATGCTCGCAGCGGATGCCGAGAACCTCGCACGCCTTTATATACAGTGAAGTCGAATAGCAGAAAAACGCCGTCGCAATGAGCGAATCATCGGTAGCGCCCGCTGTCGCCTCCTTGTCGCCCAGATCGAGCGAGAGCCAGTCGCCGAAGTGATGACCGGTGTTTTTGAGATATATGCTGCCCTTTTTAGGCTCGTCGTCGTAGTGTGTGCCTTCACGTGCGGTGGTCTCAAGATAATCGACCCATTTTTTCATAAGTCCGATATTTTCTTCGAGTATCTGCTTCTTGCCGTATGTGCGGTAAATCTGCCACGGGATAATTGTGGCGCAGTCCGCCCATGCCGCCGAGCCGCCCCAGTCGTCAATGTTCGCGGGAACATAATCGGGGATTTCGCCGCTGTCACGCTGATTTGTTCGAAGGTCGCCGCACCACTTGCGGAAAAATTCGTACACGTCGAAGTTGAACGCCGCAGTCTTGCAGAAAACCTGCGCGTCACCGGTCCAGCCAAGACGCTCGTCACGCTGAGGGCAGTCTGTCGGGATGTCGAGGAAGTTGCCCCGCTGACCCCAGCAGATATTTGAATAGAGCTTGTTGAGAAGCTCGCTTGATGTTGTGATTGAAGCTGTTTTCTTTATGTCGGAATATACTGCAATTGCGGTAAACACGGCAGGATCGGAAACATTCATGCCCGTGACATGAATATATCTGAAGCCGTAGAAGGTGAATTTCGGTTTTGCGGTGTGCTTTTCGCCGTCGCATATGACCGTAAATTCTGATTTTGCCCCTCTGTAATTCTCGGTATATACATTGCCGTCGGAGTCGAGCATTTCAAAGTGCTTTAATGTGATTTTGTCGCCCTTTTCGCCTTTGAAATCGAATGTTACATAGCCCGTAACCTCCTGGCCGAAGTCAATGACCGTCTCGCCCTTGGGTGTGATGATGAGCGTTTCGCCCTTAAATGTCTCCTGCTCGAGTACGGATACACCCTCTTTGGGGATAAGAATGCTCTTCGGTCTGTCTATGACACAGGCGTTGTCGGATTTTTCGGGGATGAAATTATAATCGACCGTTTCGCCGTTATAGATATTGTTGTAGCGGACGTTTGTTTCTTTTACCGTCCAGCTGTCGTCGGTGAAGATTGTGTCCGTTGTGCCGTCGGTGTATTCAATGTCGATTGCGGCTATAATCGCGGTTCTGTTCATTTTGTCGCCGCACAGCTTAAGCTTATACCATGAGTGGAAGAACCAGCCCTTGCCGACTTCGACAGATAAATCATTCTCGGTTTTTATATCGGATGTAATGTCATAGGTGAAATACTGAATGCGGTTATAATAATCCGTCCAGCCCGGTGTCAGAATGTCATTACCGATTCGTCTGCCGTTAATGTACGCCGTAAATGTTCCGATTGAAGTAAGTGTGATTGTCGCTTTTTTTACATCCTTTTCAGTGCCAAAGGATTTATTAAAGCATATCGCGGTGCTGTCGTTTTCGTAGGGTGCTTTAATCCAGTTTGCGTTTTTTATGTCGCTCATATTTTTTCTCTCCCGTTCAGTTTATATTGTTGAAAAGTTTGCCTATTTCCTTTTTAAGATTTTCGTTTTGCGGTGAAATGAGTGTCGGGTCGGCGGACAGAATTCTTTCCGCTTCCGTTTTTGCGGCGTAAAGTATGCGTGAATCCGTCATAAGGTCGGCGATTTTAAGCGTGGGCAGACCGCTCTGACGGTTGCCGAAGAAGTCGCCCGGACCTCGCAGCTTTAAGTCCTCTTCCGCTATGACAAAGCCGTCATTTGTCCTGCACATTATATCAAAACGCTTTTTTGATATCTCGCCTTTAGCGTCGCTTATAAGTATGCACAGACTTTCGTTCTGCCCTCTGCCGCAGCGGCCTCGAAGCTGATGAAGCTGAGAAAGTCCGAACCGTTCGGCGTTTTCTATCGCCATTACGGTGGCGTTCGGCACGTCAATTCCGACTTCTATGACAACGGTGCAGACGAGCAGTCTGATTTCGCCGCTTGAGAAGGCTTTCATTATTTCGTCCTTTTGCTTCGGCTTCATTTTGCCGTGAAGCAGTCGGCAGGGGTAACCCCTGAATTCGTTTTCGGAAATATCCTTATAATATTTTTCGGCGATTGCAAGCTGCGCGTTTTCGTTCTGCTCCGCTTGCTCGTCGTCTTTTTCTTCCGCCAAAGGGCAGACGATGAATGCCTGATGACCCTTGTCAAGCTCCTTTTTTATGTAGCCGAACATTCTTTTGCGTTTGTCCGAGCCGATTTTTACGGTTCTGACTTCCTTTCGTCCGGCGGGCTTTTCGTTAAGAATGCTTATGTCAAGGTCGCCGTAAATGACAAGTGACAATGTCCTCGGAATGGGTGTCGCACTCATTACCAGAATGTGCGGAGTGTCGCCCTTGTTGCCGAGCTTTGTGCGCTGGGATACGCCGAAACGGTGCTGTTCGTCGGTGACCGCAAGCCCTAAATGCAGAAAAGCAACATCATCTGTAATCACGGCGTGCGTGCCTATGACAACATCAACACTGCCGTCTGCGAGAGCCTGTTTAATCCGCTTTTTTTCTTTCGCCGTGGTGGAACCTGTCAGAAGCTCGGTTTTTATGCCGGTATCTCTGAAAAATGTGTCGAATGTCTTTTTGTGCTGTGCCGCCAGCACCTCGGTCGGTGCCATCAGTGCCGCCTGCATTCCGTTTTTTACCGCTGTATAGATAACGGATGCCG
>CAVFUV010000004.1:0-28430 GCA_963625735.1 bacterium | reverse complement strand
GAACAATGTGAGGGTATTCGGTCCGTCGGATAATGCCGACGAGTGGAACATATACCACAATCTTACAACAAGCAGAACAGTTCACAACACAGGCTCGCTTTCGACATTATCGCCGGAGATACAGGCACGCAGCATGAAAAATATGCTCGGCGATATCAATGCCGACGGCACGATTTCGGTATCCGATGCACGTCTGGCGTTAAGATACTCCACACAGCTTGAAACGCCGAATGAATATGAGGCATATGTCGCGAATGTAACGGGCGACAGCACCGATATTTCATCCGAAGACGCCCGGCTTATTCTGCGGGCGGCAACAGGGCTTGAGGGTGAAGTATCCACAATAGGTGTTGAAGGCGGATACAGATTTCCGAATGATGCTCTGATCTGACAACAAAATAAATATCGGACCGTGTTTCGGCTTTTTTTTGTCGGGGCACGGTCTTTTTCTGCCGAGACAGACAGATAAATAACAGACGAGTTTTATAAGTGCGGAAGAAAAGAGAACCGGAAAAACGAGGAAAACACAAAGTGCCTTTTATTGTAAGCTTGCAGACATTAAAATTGATTTTTTTGGTTGCTCTTATATTTCGCGAAGCTTTATAAATCCAAGACACGCAGTGTCTTCCTTATATTCCCCGGTCCCCGACCCCTTAACATCAATACGAAGAAAACATTTAAAAAATAAAGTCCCCTCCCTTGTTGATTTTATAATACTCGGTGTGTTATACTTATTATAATTATATTTTAGATTTTCACATATGGGAGTTTTGATTATGGATAAAGTAAGAGTAGGCATTGTCGGTGTCGGCAATATGGGTTCAGGTCATCTCAAAAATTATATGCAGGGTCTTATGCCCGAGATAGAAATAACGGCTGTTGCGGATATAAAGCCCGAAAGACTCGAGAGGGCAAAGAGCATCTGCTCCTCTGTCACCTGCTTTAACACTGCGACAGAGCTTTTTAACAGCGGTCTGTGCGATGCCGCGATTATCGCCACTCCACACTATCTGCATCCGCCGCTTTGCATTGAGGCGATGAAGGCCGGGCTTCATGTCATGAGCGAAAAACCCGCAGGTGTTTACACAAAGCAGGTTCGTGAGCTTATAGATTTTGCGAAGACAAGCGACAAAACATACGCCATCATGTTCAATCAGCGTACAAACTGCGTTTACCGTAAAGTAAAGGAGCTTGTATCATGCGGCGAATACGGCGAGATAAGACGTGTAAACTGGATAATCACCGACTGGTTCCGTGCACAGTCATATTACGATTCCGGCGACTGGCGTGCCACATGGGCAGGCGAAGGCGGCGGCGTTATGCTTAATCAGTGCCCGCATCAGCTCGACTTATGGCAGTGGATTTGCGGCATGCCCACAAAGATAAGAGCCACATGCCACGAGGGCAAATGGCACGACATAGAAGTTGAGGACGATGTCACAATCTATGCCGAGTACGCCAACGGCGCAACGGGAACATTCATCACCACCACAGGCGACTGTCCCGGCACAAACAGACTTGAAATTACTCTCGACAAGGCAAAAATCATATGCGAAAACGACCCCTTCGAGAATAAATTTGTCATAAAAATGTACGTTCTTGACATTCCCACTTCAGAGTTCTGCAAGACGGCAAAAGACGGCTTTGCGAAAGCTCCGGGCAAATGGGTTAATGTTGAAACAGACGGCCGGAACGACCAGCACCCCGGCGTGCTCAACGCTTTTGCGGCACATATTCTCAGAAACGAGCCTCTTATAGCGGAAGGAGCCGAGGGCATTAACGGTCTTACCATTTCAAACGCGGCGTTTATGTCGTCATGGCTCAAGAAGGATATCGACATTCCGTTTGACGAAAACCTCTATTGGGAGCTTCTTCAGAAGAAAATCGCCGGCTCCAAGAAAAAAGACAATGTTGTCGAATCCGTTCAGGCGGATATGAGCAACACCTATTAAGCTAAAATACCGGATTAAATCACTCACTGTAAGCATAAAGCTTTAGCTTCATTCAGAGTGGAGTGTGGAGTGTGAAATGTTCCGCTTGCGGAATAATTTGCAATCTGTAACCATTACAAAAACACGGTTTGTGTCCTGGTTTATAATACTCCGCATTTTGCGATGCCGACTCCACTCTCCACTCTCCACTCTCCACACTCCACACTTCTTAAAACTCCCCACTTTTCTTCAGCCATTCAAGAAAGGATAGCACAAAATGTTATTTTCCGTAGATTTGGGAATAGATTTAGGCACGGCGAACACGCTTGTTTCAGTCAGAAACAAGGGCATTGTCGTCCGTGAACCGTCTGTTGTGGCGATCGACGTAAAGTCAAATCCGCCAAAGGTTGTTGCCGTCGGCAACGAGGCAAAGCAGATGATCGGCCGTACCCCCGGTTCAATCACCGCAATGTGTCCGCTTAAAGACGGTGTTATAGCCGACTTTGAAATGACAGCCGATATGCTGTCGCACTTTATCAAAAAAGCAATGAAAGGCTCTCCGTTCGGCAGGGCCAGAGTTATGATATGCATTCCGTCGGGTGTTACCGAGGTTGAACGCAGAGCCGTTCACGATGCGGCAAAGGCGGCGGGCGCAAGATATGTAAGCCTTATAGAAAAGCCGATGGCGGCGGCAATAGGCGCGGGTCTCCCGGTAGCGGAAGCCGCAGGCAGCATGGTTGTCGACATAGGCGGCGGCACAAGCGAAGTTGCCGTTATCTCGCTCGGCGACATAGTATCTTCCCGTTCCGTCAGAGTTGCGGGCGAGACATTCGACTCGACAATTGTTCAGTTCGTCAAGAAAAAATATAACCTGCTCATAGGCGACCGCACAGCCGAAGAAATCAAGATAAGCATAGGCTCGGCATCCCCCTACGACGGCGAAGGCGCAATGGACGTAAGAGGCAGAAATCTTGTTGACGGACTGCCCAAAAACATAGAGGTGACTTCCGCCGATATTCGTGAGGCACTCTCTGACCCCGTATCACAGATTGTGGACGCAATTCGTTCCACACTCGAAAAGACTCCGCCCGAGCTTGCGTCCGACATAATGGACACGGGCATTGTGCTTACAGGCGGCGGCGCTCTGTTAAGGGGCATCGACAAGCTTATCGCAAACAAGACAGGCATGCCCGTAAGGGTTGCCGAGAAGCCGCTTGACTGCGTTGCGACAGGCACAGCCATCTGTCTTGAAAAAGACACACTCAATATATTCAATCGCTGAGACTTTGGAGAGAACCGATGCACGGATTTTTTTCGGGAACAAAATTCAAGATAATATTGTGCCTCATCGTATGCTTGCTGATGGGTGTTTTTGTCGCCGCCGTTTCGGGTGACGGCTCTTCCCCGGTGTCGCATTACGCAAGTGTCGTGCTGTCTCCGCTGACCAAGGCTGCCGAGTTTGCCGCCGAAAAGCTGTCGGATCTTAACATTTCGTTCAAGTCCTCAAACAAATACAAAGAAGAGGTTGAGTCACTCCGGAACGAGCTTGAGACATACCGCACGGAGCTTCGTGACTATTACGACACCATGCACAAGCTCGATTCCTATGAAGCGTTTCTTGAGATTAAATCCGAAAATCCCGACTATACATTTGAACCCGCCTCCGTAATTCTTCGTGACACAGGCGATATTTACGGCTCGTTCGTGATAGACAAGGGCACCGACGACGGCATAAGCGTAAACGACCCCGTAATTTACGGACAGTATCTTGTGGGATGCGTCAAAGAAGTGTCTGCCGAATCATCAACTGTCTATACACTCCTTCATCCGAAGGTAAGCGCGAGTGTATACGAAGTACGCACACGTGAGGACTGCTATACGGAGTCCGACTCCACACTGCTCTCATCCGGCTGTATACGCATATCGGGGCTGTCACGCTCCACACCCGTTGTACCGGGCGGAATTATATGCACATCGGGCACGGGCGGCATTTTCCCGAAGGGACTTATAGTCGGCACGGTAAACGAAGTATTCACCAACGACACCGACATATCGGCATATGCGTCCGTAACCCCCGGCACGGAGCTTAACGCGCTGACCGATGTTTTTGTGATAACCTCCTTTAACGGACAGGGCGGTGCCGAATAAACAGACATGAAAAAAGAAACAAGACTTAAAATTCTCCGCCGGGTTATTTTCGCGGTAATAATTGCGATTGCGTTCTTTCTGCAATACACCGCTTCATCCGCGTTAAAAGGCACATTCACATTCCCCACGGGGTTATTAATTCCCATAACCGTATGTATTGCAATGGCGGAAAAAGAATACGCCTCCCTTGTATGGGGACTGATAATCGGAATTGCGGTTGACTTTGCGTCAAGCTCGGTCACGGACGGCATATTCACACTCTATTTTGCCGTCTTCGCATGTGCGGCCGGGCTCCTGGCACACTATCTGTTCAGAAATTCCACACTGACTGCAATACTTTTCACGTTCATCGCATCCGTAATATTCTGCGTTATACTTATAATTCCGAACCTCGGTATTAACATTGAAGTCCTTGTAAGACAGCTTACAGGAAATTATCTGCCGTCGGTATTTCTGTCAACGGCACTTACACCGATTATATACTCAATAATAACGGCTCTGTCAAAAAAGACACACGCAAAATTCAGCTGAAAATGAGAAAGAAAAAGATATCCCCAAGACTTTTATTATTTACGATTCTGTCTGCCGCAACTGCGGTGGGCTTTGGGGTTATGCTCTTTTTTATACAGGTAACTAACACGGACGGTACTTCAAAAGCGGCAACCGATGCAGTTAAAAGCTATTCCGTTACGGTGTCCGCTTCAAGAGGTGAAATTCTCGACAGAAACGGCAACGCGCTTGTGTATAACGAGCAGGTGAACACGCTGACATTCAACTATCTTGAATTTCCGACCGAGAACAAAGAGATAAACAGCGTTATATTAAGCCTTATAAATTACCTCGAGAAAAACGGCGAGGAGTGGACAGACAAACTCCCCATAAGGCTCAACGACAGCGGCGAACCCGAATTTATCGAGGACCGTGACAGCGATATAAAGAAGCTCAAATCCGAATCAATGTTCAATCTCAATTCATACGCCACGGCACAGAACTGCTATGACGCAATGAAAGAGGAATTTGAGCTTGAAGAGTATTCAAAGACGGACGCGATAAAAATCATGTCTGTCAGATATAATATGAAAAAGCTTGAATTTTCCGTTTATGCGCCGTACACATTCAGCGACGACGTTTCTGTCACAACAATAGCCTATGTCAAAGAAAACGGAGACTTTTATAAGGGTGTTGACGCCGAGGTGCAGTCCGTCCGCAAATATGTCGGCGACGGCAGAACGGCGGCACACGTTTTGGGCATTGTGGGCTCAATTGACTCAGACGAATACAGCGAGAAAAAAGCCGAAACCGAAGAGCAGCTCGCCGCCGCAAAGGGTGACGATGACAAAACCGCCGAGATAAACGCCCGTGCGTATTCGCTTAACGACAAAATCGGCAAGAGCGGTCTCGAAAAAGCGATGGAGAGCTTTCTGAGAGGCAAAAACGGCGTAAAGACAATTTCTGTTAATTCCGAAGGGGAAATATCCGAAAGCTATTCCGTAACTCCCGAGCAGGGCGCGACAGTCGAAACCACCATAGATATGGACCTGCAGCAGATAGCACAGAAAGCGCTTAAAGAGCGTATTCTCGCAATTACGGATGAGTCTATCACGTCAAAGGGACTGACTGCGGCAGGCGCGGTTGTGGTTGAGGACGTAAACACCGGTGCGATACTCGCGATGGCATCGTATCCCGATTACAGCCTTACGACATATTATGACGATTACAGTCAGTTAAGCACGGACGCCGGCAAGCCGTTATGGAACAGAGCGTGTCAGAGTGCATATTCACCCGGTTCGACAATGAAGCCGTGCGTGGCGGTTGCGGGACTCGAAGAAGGCGTTATAACCGCCGATTCAACTTACAGATGCACCGGTCAATATCAGTACCTTGACCAGACATTTGCCTGTTTTAACAAAAACGCCCACGGCAACATAAACGTAAAACGGGCGTTGGGCGTGTCGTGCAACATATTTTTCTTTGAAATAGCAAGACAGCTCGGCATCGACAAGCTCAATTCCTACTCGAAGCTTTTCGGTCTGGGGCAGAAAACGGGCATAGAGATAGACGAAACCGCAGGTATCCTGGCGGGTATCGAATACCGTGACTCCGTCGGCAAGGGCTGGAAGGCGGGCGAAACGCTTCTGGCGGCGATAGGACAGTCGGATAACTCCTTCTCCCCTTTGCAGCTTGTCAACTACTGTGCGACAATCGCAAACGGCGGCACAAGATATGTTCCGTATCTCGTAAACAAGGTGCTCTCCTCCGACTACGGCGAGGTGCTTTATGAGCACGAAACAAAGATTGCAACGCAGACCAACATAAAACAGTCGACATTTGACACCGTAAAAGCAGGTATGTATCTTGTCGCGAATGAGACAAGCTGTAAGACACAGCTCGGTTCTCTCAAATACAAGGTAGCGTGTAAAACAGGTACAGCCGAAAAAACACTGAAAATCAACGGACAGTACGTTGACGGCACAGACGGATTTCTGATAGCGTTCGGACCGTACGAAGATGCCCAAATCGCGATTACCGTTGTTGTCGAAAACGCCGGCAGCGGTTCATCCACCGCACAGGTTGCCGCCGATATATTCGAATATTATTTCTCGAAAATGGACAACGTAACAACGGTCCGCTCAGAAAACACACTTACCGATTAAAGGAGACTCATAATATGGCACAGACAATTGTAATAGCCTCCGGCAAAGGCGGTGTGGGAAAATCCACCATAACAGCGGGGCTCGGACGGGCACTCTCGGACATGGGCAAAAAGACACTGCTTGTCGACTGCGATGCAGGGCTCGGAGCACTTGACACACTGCTCGGGTGCGGTGAAAACGCGGCTTTTACGTGGCTCGATGTTTTTTCGGGCGGATGTGAACCGGCGCAGGCAATAATAAAAATCAATGACTTTTTAAGTGTTACCCCGGCACCTGCCGCACTGCCGGACAAGGGTACCGACGATGCCGTCAGACTTTTCGTTAACGCCGTGTCACCCGCGTTCGATGTGATTTTAATCGACGCTCCGGCGGGAATAGGCTCGGGGCTTACCCGTGCCGCACATGCAGCGAAATTCGGCATTGTGGTAGCGACAGGTGATGAAATATCCGTAAAGGGTGCGGCGGCTGTTGACAAAAAACTGACAAAAGCGGGGGTTGTTTCAACTCGGCTGATAATAAACAGATATGAGCTTAAGGCGGCTAAAAAAGGCAAACTTCTGTCTGTCGACAAAATGATTGACTTGTCTTATGTTCGCCTTATCGGCATTGTGCCGGAGGACAAAAATCTGAAATATCATTCGGCACTTAAGAAAAATTCACCCGCATTCGGCGCATTCGTACGTATATCAAAGAGAATTTTGGGAGAAAACACGCCGCTTACACTCTCATTATTAAAATAAATATTGAAAAGCACATTTATATGTGATACAATTTGTATACTTAATATTCAATTTATCAAAACATAAAGTACATTAAGACAAAACTTATTATAAAAAAAGGATGGTGGAGTAATGCTTATAGCTCTTATAGCACACGACTCAAAAAAGGAACTCATGACTCAGTTCTGCATCGCATACTGCGGAATACTCAGCCAGCACACGATTTGTGCCACCGGCACGACCGGCAAGCTTATCGAGGATGCCACCGGACTTCCCATAATCAAATATCTCAGCGGCTCGCAGGGCGGCGCACAGCAGATTGGCGCGCGTATCTCCTGCAATGAGATAGATCTTCTGCTTCTGTTCAGAGATCCGCTCAATCCAAAGCCGTATGAGCCGAACGAACACGACCTTCTTCGTATGTGCGACGTTCACAACATTCCCGTTGCCACAAACATTGCGACGGCGGAATCGCTCGTAAGAGGACTTGAACGCGGCGACCTTGACTGGCGTGAGCTTGTAAAGTAATATAAATTCCTTAATTCGGAGAGATATATAATATGACTCTTTTAACCAAAGCACCCAGGGGCACGGCAGATGTACTTCCGGGCGAAAGCTCAAAGAGGAGCTTTATTGAAGGGGTTTTGACGGATTGTGCCGAAACATACGGTTTCAAAGAAATCCGCACCCCGGTTTTTGAACACACAGAGCTTTTCAAACGCTCCGTGGGCGAGACTACGGATGTTGTACAGAAAGAGATGTATACGTTCGAGGATAACGGCAAAAGAAGCATTACTCTGCGTCCCGAGGGCACAGCAGGGTGTGTTCGTGCTTTTCTGGAGCACGGGCTTTACAATGAGCCGCTTCCGCAGAAGTTCTATTATCTGACTTCCTGCTATCGTTACGAAAAGCCTCAGGCGGGCAGACTCAGAGAATTTCATCAGTTTGGCGTTGAGACTTTGGGCAGTGCTTCCCCTGCGGCAGATGCCGAAATTATAGCACTCGCAAATAATATTATCTATATGCTTCAGCTGGCGGATGTAACTCTTGAGATAAATTCAATCGGATGCCCGACTTGCCGCAAAGAATATCACAAGGCGTTAAAGGGCTATTTTGAAGCGAAAAAAGGCAGACTGTGCGAGACGTGTCTTACCCGTCTTGACAGAAACCCGATGCGCATTCTCGACTGCAAAAACCCCGAATGCCGGGAGATTGCGAAGGACGCTCCCGTGATGCTTGATTATCTCTGCGACGACTGCAAAAAGCACTTCGCAAAGGTTAAAGAGTACCTTGACGCGATGGGAATCGAATACAAAGTAAATCCGAGAATAGTAAGAGGGCTTGACTACTATACCAACACCGTGTTTGAGTTCGTGTCGACCGGAATAGGCGCACAGGGCACAATTTGCGGCGGCGGCAGATACAACGGACTTATAAAAGAGCTGTCGGGCGACGACATTCCGGCCTGCGGCTTCGGCATGGGAATTGAAAGAGTGGCCATTCTTATGGCATTACAAGGCGTTGATACCCCCGCAGAAGAGAGACCCGATCTGTACTTAGCACCCGCGAACGAAGAATACGCCGTAATAGCCATGAGCATAATTAATGAAATGAGAGAAACCGGCACACTGGCACTTACGGATCTTGCCGGACGTTCGATAAAGGCTCAGATGAAATACGCCAACAAAAAACAGGCAAGGTACACTGCCGTCCTGGGCGAGGACGAAGTTAAAAACAATACAATCACAGTCAAGAATATGGATACAGGCAAAACGAAACAGTTTAATCTTGCTACGTTCGCGGATGATTTCGACGAGTACATATTACACGACGTTGTGGGCGACATGAACGATATGCTTGACATGATGAAGAACGGTGGCGGCAATTCACCGCTGTTTACTCTTTTGAACGGAGGAAAAAAATAAAATGGAATTTTTGACAGGACTTAAAAGAACCGATTACTGCGGCAATTTCAGAGCCGCCGACATCGGCAAAGAGGTTACGGTTTTCGGCTGGGTACAGCGTGCGAGAAACCTCGGCAGTCTTATATTTATCGATTTAAGAGACCGCACCGGCATTCTGCAGCTTGCATTTGACGAGACCAGCGACAAAGCGGTATTCGAAAAAGCAGCGACAGCCAGAAGCGAATATGTTCTGGCGGCAGTCGGCACAATTCGTGAGCGTTCGTCAAAGAGCGACAAGGTTGCGACAGGCGACATTGAGCTTTTTGTTACAGAGCTTCGCATACTTTCAAAAAGTGAGACAACTCCGTTTGAGATAGTTCCCAACAGCCGTACGGATGAGACCATGCGACTTAAATACCGTTATCTTGACCTCAGAAGACCCGATCTTCAGTCAAACATACTTTTCAGAAACAAGGTTACAAAAATCACACGTGACTATTTCTATGAGAACGGCTTTATAGAGATTGAAACACCCATTCTTATGAAGTCAACTCCCGAAGGTGCAAGAGACTTCCTTGTTCCCAGCCGCCTTCACAATGGCGAGTTCTATGCTCTGCCGCAGTCCCCTCAGCTTTATAAGCAGCTGTCAATGGTCGCCGGTTTTGACCGTTATATGCAGATTGCGAGATGCTTCCGTGATGAGGACCTTCGTGCGGACAGACAGCCCGAATTTACACAGATCGACCTTGAAATGAGCTTTGTTGACGTTGAGGACGTTCTTGAGCTTATCGAAGGCTTCATGAAAAAGCTTTTCAAGGAAGCGCTTGATATTGATATAACCACTCCCCTGCCCCGTCTTAAATATGCGGACGCAATGGAGAGATACGGTTCCGACAAGCCCGACACACGTTTCGGCATGGAGCTTTTCGACCTGTCCGATGTTGTTAAAGACAGCGGATTTGCCGTATTCGACGGCGCACTTAATGACGGCGGCACGGTAAGAGGCATCAAGGCCGAAAACGCCGTTCACACATACACAAGAAAAGAAATCGACAAGCTCACCGAGACGGCAAAGGGTATCGGTGCAAAGGGTCTTGCATGGGTTCGTATGACCGATGACGGCATTGCCTCCTCCTTCGGCAAGTTCATTTCCGAAGACGTGATGAACGCCATAATCGCAAAAGCGGACGCAAAGAAGGGCGATGTTATCTTTATTGTCGCCGATAAGAGAAAGACACTTGCTCTTACCGTTCTGGGTCAGCTGAGAAACGAAGTTTCAAAGAAGCTCGGCATCGAAAAGCACGGCTACAATCTTCTCTGGATTACCGAGTTCCCGTTCTTTGACTGGGACGACGAGACAGGCACATGGGTTGCGATGCACCACCCCTTCACAGCTCCCATGGATGAGTGCCTGCCCTATCTTGAGAGCGACAAGGGTTCTGTAAGAGCCAAGGCATACGACCTTGTTCTTAACGGAATTGAGCTTTCGAGCGGTTCTATCCGTATCACAAACCCCGAGCTTCAGAGCAAGATTTTCGAGCTTCTCGGTCTTTCGGACGAAGAGGCACATCAGAAATTCGGCTACCTGCTTGACGCGTTCCGCTTCGGTCCGCCCCCTCACGGAGGATGCGGCATAGGCCTCGACAGACTTGTCATGCAGATGCTCGGAGCAGAGAGTCTTCGTGATGTAATCGCATATCCGAAACTTAAGGACGCGACGGAAGCAATGACGGAGTGCCCGTCACCTGTTGATGATGACCAGCTGAAGCTTTTGGGTCTTTCAATAAACAAATAAACAAAAAAAATATCGGCTGTATACGCTTTTCACACGGCAATGATGCCCGTGCGGGCGTGTGCAGCCTTTTTTCGGAGCTGAATATGTATACAGACAAATTAAAATTCAAAAACGGAAAATTCAAGATAATGCAGATTGCGGATGTGCAGGATATTTTTCCTGTTGCAAAAGACAGCATAAAGCTGATTACACTCGCAATAGAAAAAGAAAAGCCGGATCTGGTCATTTTCACAGGCGACCAGGTTTACGGGCTTGACCCTCGCATAAGAAAGGGCAAGACGGAAAACAACGTAAAGGGTGTAATAGAGGCGTTTACGGCTCCCCTCGAAAAAGTCGGGATTCCGTTTGCCGTGACATTCGGCAATCATGATGCACAGTGCGGCATACCGAACAATGAGCAGTATGATTTCTATAAACAATCGGATTTCTGTGTAACGGGTGAAAATATGTCCGACAAAAATCCGGGGACATCGAAAATTACGATTTATAAAGATGATACAGCGGCGTTTGATTTGTTCCTGTTTGACTCGGGCGGACAGGGACTGACAGGGGAATATTACCCCGTGTCGGAAGAACAGCTTATGTGGTTCTCGGCAGAGCGTGCGATTGAAAAGGACAACGGAAACAAACCGAATTTTATTGTATTTCAGCATATTCCCGTGCCTGAATTTTATAATGTAATAAAAAAGGTTTCAAGATTTACAAAGGGTGCGGTTGAGGCGTTCAGAACGCACAAAAACGAGTTTTATGTTCTGCCGGAGGAAGTAATAAAAGCAGGAGGATTTATGCACGAATCCCCTGCCACACCGGACCGGAATTCAGGCGAATTTGATTTGTTAAAGCGTGACGGCGGATGTCTTGCGGTTTCCGTCGGTCATGACCACATAAATTCGTTTGTCTCGGAGTTTGACGGAATAAAACTGATTTATACGCAGTGTGCCGGATTTAATGTATACGGTCCTAAAAGGCAGAGAGGCGTTCGTATTTTTGAGCTTGACGAAAATGATACCGGGAAATTTGATACTCATACCGTTACATTTGATGAACTGACGAAAGATAAGATTGAAAAGCCTGTGAAAGAATTTGTGCTGACGCATATTCCGTCGAGCATGGAGCAGGTTAAGAGAATTGCCGCGGTGGGAGGAGTTAGTGTTGCGATTGCAGGTGTTACGGGGTATATTACGGTGAAAAAAGTGAGCAAGGAGCAAGGAGCAATTAGAAATTAGCAATGAAATGAGGCGAGCATGGCGAGCCGCAACGAGGCGAGCATGGCGAGCCGCAACGAGGCGAGCATGGCGAGCCGCAACGAGGCGAGCATGGCGAGCCGCAACGAGGCGAGCATGGCGAGCCGCAACGAGGCGAGCATGGCGAGCCGCAACGAGGCGAGCATGGCGAGCCGAACGCCCGAGGAATGAGCGACAGCGAATGATGAGGGCGGTGACGCGACGAAGCGACCCGACGCCTGCTTGCAGGTGTTGGGTCGTTGAGGAGCGGCACTGCCGAAGCGAACAGCTGCCTGCCTGCTTTTAAGCAGGCAGCTGTGAGCGAGGCACAGCCCCGAGCGAGACGAATTTGTTATGCTGACACCGACAGCATAACAAATGAAGGTGAGCGGAGGGCGTCCGCTCGGTTGTGGTGCCTGTCTGTCTCAAATTCCAGGCTTGCTTTTGTCAAAAAAATCAATCAGACAGACAGGTGCCCTGTCGAGTGGCGAAACTCCCGGCGTACACGATAAAGCCGGCTTTTTCTAAAAATATGAATACAATTGCTCAGCTTCGCGATGGGTTAATTCAGACCCTTTGGCGGGGCTTTTTCTGTTGCCGAGAAATCCGCCGCTTGTCAGGGCACCCGTCTGTTCCGATTGGCTTTGCCATAAATCCAAACCGGAATGTGCGGAACAGACGGATACCACTGCCGACCGGCGGTCCTTCGTTCGCCTTCATTTGTTAAGCCGCAAGAGACTGCGGCTGAACAAATTCAGCTCACTCGGGGCTGTGCCTCCTCCTCACCCACTGCCCTTGGCAGTGGTTCGTCGTCGGCATTCCGCTGCTCGCCGGCTGCCTGCGGCAGCACACTCGCAGCGGACGCCCTCGCTATCGCTCGGGCGAGTACGCTCGTCGCTATCGCTCCTCGCTGCCCACCCCCAATAAAAAAAACTTCGGCGGAGCAGCCCTAAAGCCGTCCCGCCGGAGAAAGGAAATAATGAAATGAATGATCAGTTCGCTACAATCGTTATTACGGTATCCGCTGTAATATTCTCGACATTATATACCGCCTCATAATATGTCTCGCCGTTGAGGTAGTCATATGCGGCAATCCATTCAACCTCATATGAAGTGCCCGTCTCATTGCCGGGTGTCCACATTACGGTTGCACCGTTCTTTTCGGGAGCCTTGACAACTATTGTCGCCGTGTCGCCGTCAAGAACAAGGAACTTGCCCGAGCTTACGTTGTTTGCGCCCGCACATGTTACGGAATATGTGATGCCTGCCGCCGCTGTTGTGTCAACCTCTACGGTATGATCCGCAATCTTGTCGTTGAGTGAAGGTATCTTGTCACCGAGACCGAAAATGTTGAGAATCATTCTGAGTATTCTCTTGAGAGTTGCAAGAATGCTCGCGGACTTCTCTTCACGAACACCGTTTACATATACCTTGCAGTTGGATGTGATATTTGAAATCTTGTAGTAACGGTAGCCGTCGCCGTCCTGCTTATAGGATGTCAGCTGTTCTGTTTTGCCGATTGCGGCAAGTGCGGAGCCCATCTCTTCAAGGGTATCATACTTATCTGCGTTTCTGAGGACGCTTACGGTCATGCCGGATGCCGAATAACCGCTGAGTGTCTTAACTCTGAAGCAGAAATCGCCGCCGTAGTAAACAACCTTGTAGTTTTCATTTTCGAGAGTTCTGATTCTGTAACCGTCGCCCATCGACCACGAAACGGTATAGTGATTCTTAAGAAGAACCTGCTCGTTATTGTCGTTGAACTCTGCCACCTTGACGGTAATATCGGAGTCGGCAATTACGGTGTACTCATCGTTTGTGTTGGCCTGAATTTCTTCACCGTTCACAAATACCGCAACGGATGCCTGATTATAGATCTTGTTTGTAATAATCTGGAAGCAGATAACAGTGCCCTTTTCATAGCTGCCGGACTCAAGGGGAACGAGTGAATATCTCTGCCATGATTCGGCGGCTTCACGGTCATCACTGTTTACAATATTCTCGGGGAGAATATATGTAGTATACTTCTCATAATATACATACGCACCGTTGTCATCCTTTTTGAATTCAACATTGCCGTTGTCGGATTTTACGAATGTGTATGCAGGCGTGCCGTCGTCATCAACTTCAAGCTGAGAAGACGGAGCGACAAATGTAACATTAACACTGTCGGCGGCAAAAGCGGGTGCAACGCACGAAATCATTATGATTGCCGCTAAGAATACGCTTAATACTTTTTTCATGGGTATAGCCTCCGTAAAAATTGCTTTAATACAGCTTTATTATAAATGTTTTACGGAATAAAGTCAACAACAACCGTTTGGTCATTATATAAGAAATTTCAAACCGACTTTTGGTTAAAAATTTAACTTCCCTTAAAAGCCGCTTAAAAGAAATATAAATACGGCTGTGCACCGCAGAAATTTTCTGTAATGCACAGCCGTTTTGATTATGCTTTCACATTATGTGATGCGATTATTTCGCGAGCCATTCCTTGCCGTCTGTAAGACTTACAGCCGCACGAAGAACTTCACGTGCATCCATAACCGAAATTCTCTCGCCGTCGAGATCGATATCCGCGGCATAGAACCGAAGCGCAGTAAGAGTATCAAGCTTTACTGCGGCTCTGAGAGCATCTCTTGCGTCGGATACGGAAATGTCGCCATCGCAGTCAATGTCGCCCATTACAACAATTGCCTTTGTGGAGGTAATCTTTCCTTCAACAACAGTCGCCGCAATCATGCCTGTCTTGAGAGTGACACCTGTGAAATCTGTCTCGGTGATATTGCCGTTCTCGTCAATAAGAGCTTTTGCGGTCTTGAGATATTCTGCAAGCTCGCTGTTCTCTTCTGATGTGAGTGTCAGGCATACATCGTTTGCGCCGGTGTAGACAACCTCGCCGTCGGCGTTAATATAGTTGACTTCATTGCCGTTTTCAACTCTGCCGGTTGCGAGATGGCCTTCATCGTCGAAGAAATAATTCTTGCCGTCGATTGTAACGTTGCCCTTTACCATATTGCCGGATGTAAGATCGAAGTAATATGTATAGCCGTCAAGTTTAAGCCAGCCGTATGTCGCCTTGCCTGCCCAGTAGTACTTAATGTTGCCGTCATCCTCGGTTGCGAATGTACCCTTGAGGAGTCTGCCTTCATCGTCAAATTCATATGTGAAGGTTCTTCTCTTGCCCGAAGCGTCTGTGCCCCATGTGTGGGTCGTCTCGACACCGACATACATCTGACCGAATTTGAGGTAATTGGTCTGCATTGCGTCCGTATCGGATGCGAAATAGTACCATGAGCCGTTAATCTCATGCCAGCCTCTGAGGAGGTTGCCGCCGCGGAAGCATCTTGTGACACCGTCGGAGCACTTCTTGAATGTGCCGGAATCCTGCTTGCCGTCCTCACCGAAGTGATATGTAACATCCTCGTTAAAGAGTGTCTGACCGTGCTGATTGAGTACGGCTGTTGTGATTGTAACATCACCTGTTACAGCGAGACCGTTCTCGTCGAAGTAATAGATATCGTCGCCGTTAATGTGCCAGCCGGTATTCTTTACGCCGTTTACAAAGTGCATTGTCTTGCCGGTAGCCTTGTCGGTTACGAAGCCCGTGATAGACTCGCTGAGCTTTTCGCTGTGACCGCAGACGGAGCAGGTGAAGTAATCATCTGCGTAAACATACTTGTGACCGTCGGTTACACATGCCGTGTCGGCATTCTTGGTGTAGGTGTCGATGACCCTGCCGTCGCTTTCGTGTGTTTCAACGATAATGCGGTCAGCATCGGCATGAACGGTAAGATAAATCGCCTTATAGTCCTGATCTACAACATCGAAATGATAATCGGGGTTATTTGTTGCAGAGTAGGATTTTTCACCTGTCGAACCGCAGATATAATAAACAACACCGTTTTCGTTGTCAATCTCGCCGCCTGAAAGAGGCTGTGTACGTGCGTATGAATGATCATGCCCCGAGAACATGAAGTCAAATCCGAGTTCTTCAAGTACGGGCGGAACAAGCTCGTTAAAGTGCTTTGTATCCGTTGCGGAGGTATTTGTTCCGTATGCGGGCTGATGTGTTACAAGGATCTTCCACTGAGCATCACTCTTTGCGGAATCTTCCTTGAGCCACTCAAGCTCTTCGGCAAGAACCGCAGCGGAACCGGTGTAGTTTATAACCGCCATATAAACATTGCCGTACTGAGCGGAATAGTGTGTTGAGCTTGAAGCATTGTAGAGTGCCGTTGCGAAAAGGTCGTCAAGATTATCGCCGAACTGTTCATGGTTGCCTATTGCGTGAATCATGTCAACGGTACGCATATAATCGGAGCCGAAAACATTTAGAATTGCATCCCAGTCGGAATACATTGTGGGCTTTTCAACAAAATCGCCGGTCTGTACGCCGAACGAATATTCAGTGTCGCTGTTGGCAAGAGAATTTATAATATTTGAAATATTCGTTGTATCCTCTGCCTGTGTATCACCGATGATAAAGAAATCGGTATCTGTGCCCTTATATTTTGTCTTGAATGTAGATACGGAGCTGAAGTGTTCACCGTCGCCTACTCTGTAAACATATTCACTGTCGGGGGTAAGTCCGGTTATAATTACGGAATTAATGTTAACAGCACGGTTTGTCTCGATTGCGGCCGAACCCATCAAAAATCTTGTTTCACTCTCACCGTTTACCGAAATAAAGGCATCCTCGCCCTTTGCATCATAATCGGATTTAAGGGCATACTGTGCGACGACCTCATTTTCACATGCAACAGGATTTGACATCCATGAAATGTTCTTCTGTGTCGCACTGTCGGAGGAGCTGTTTATTATAATATTTGAGGGAGTGCCGTCCTCGTTTCCGCCGGGGTTGGCTGACTGTGTATTAAGAACGAATGACAGATCATCGCCCTTTGCGGCATATACGGAAACCGACTGTGCCGATTTGCTGTATTTGCTTGTTGTAAAATAACCGTTCTTGTCTGTGGTGGCAATATAAGTGCCGTCTGCTTCGTAAATATCTGCAAGTCTTACACCCTTGCCGTTAGCATATGTAACATGACCTGTCGCGGGGAGCCCGACAATGGGGCTGAACTCAAGTGTAATGGGAGCCGTAACAGTAATACGCTTTGTTGATGTTGCGAACGAATTTACCGCATTTGCGTCCTTGGACACCGTAGTATAAGTGCCCTTTGCACTGTATGTAAACTGTGCGCCGGAAGCTGTCTTTGCGGGGATTTTTACGGTAATCTCGGCAATATTGTCCGTTGCAGCAGCACCTTCCTTAAGAGTTGCCGAGAGGGTAAGTTCCTTTGTTTTTGCGTCAAATACGGGGTCTTCACCGTTAAAAGCATCATTGTATTTTACGGAATACTCGCTGAATGCATCAGACAGAGTAATTGTAGTATTAACACTTGTAATATCGGCAATGTTATTTGATTTTACAGCAAGTGTAACCGTTTTTCCGAGAACAGGTGAACCAAGAGGTTCTACACTTACTGCAGTAAGTGTAGATTTGCCGTCGGTATCAACTGTAAAGCTTCTTGTTTCGGTTGTCTCGTTGCCGAAGTTGTCACGAACAAATACCTTTATGGTATGCTCGCCTTCCGCAAGATGAAGATCGTAGACATTGAAACGTTCATCCCCCTCGGTAATAACACCCTTGGATGTTATATCCTGTCCATCAATGTACATCTTAACAGCCTTGTAGTTTACGCCTGTTGTGTACTTATTCTGAACATCACTGAATCTTGTTTCAAAGCTTATTGTATCGGTTGTAATAGTATCACCGTCATTAATTTCAAAGTTGTTCGCCATGATTGAATCAACAACGGGGTTATCGGTATCGTCTGTATTTGCACCGTAAACAAACTGAAGGTTATCTACATAGACAGAACCCGTGCAATCACTTCTTGAAAGTGCAACCGAACTGCTATCGGGGCCTGCAGTTGTTACAGTACCCGCAAGCCAGTCGCCCATGCCGTCATATGCGGAATATGTATGCATAACACGTATTGTCTCACCGGCAAGGAGCTTAAACGGGCCCTGTTTGCCTGTAAGGTCACACTCAACATATTTCCATTCCGTCCAGTTTATGCCTTCCTTCTGTGCGGTAAAGTCAAGTGTAAGGATGTTGTTGTTGCCGTCAAGAAGACGAATACGAAGCCAGAAGTTGCGTCCGCCTTCGGGCGAATATACCCACATGCCTATGCCTGTGGGGTTACCTTCGATTGTTGTGCCTTCCTCGGTAAAACCGACACAAGCACCCTCGATACCGTTTGTTGCGGTAAAGTCATAATTTATTTTAAGGGAAGCGTTGCCAAAGCGAACAGGTTCACCGGAGTTAACATCAACTATTTCCGCCGATTCTTTACCACCGCGGGAAGTGCCGTCACCGTTAAGATAGTGTCCCGTAAGAAGATCGTAATCACCTTCAGCGGACTCCCATTTCAGAACACCGCCGTTTGCGTTAAATGCAACACGACCGAATGTAGTTGAGGTATCTTCAAAGTCCGCAACAACCACAGGAAGTTTACCGATAATAACATTAACCGATGCACTTAAATCGCTTGAGGCATATTTTACGGTTACCTTACCGGTAACGGAGTTTCCTGAGCTTGAAATAAATTTATTGTTTTTGAATGTGCCGAGGATCGTATTGTAGAAATCTGTTGTTTCTTCGGCTGTCAGTGCTTCTTTAAGCTGGTATGAAGCTTCTTTGCCCGACTGTATCTTTTCATAATAGTACAATGCACCGTCTTTAAGAATAACATTTCTGTTATTATACTCAAACTTCTGTTCATTCGAAAGAGCATCGTATGTTGTTGACCATACAAAGTCGCCGTCTTTATAGTTAACATCGCGGTCTTTGTACTTTACAACAAGTCCGAGATCGTTTTCTTCCTCAAATCCGAGACTTATTTCGGAATCGGAGAAATAAATTTCATCGGGATCGACAATTTCAATTGATGTTGAGCCGGCAACCTTGCCGTCTGACATATAGTTAACGGTAACAACACCCTTTGTGCCGTTTGACGTGAATTTGCCGTCATCTGTGATTGTGCCGAGTGCGGCTGAGGCATCGTCAAGAACAAACTTGCCGTCTTCGGGCAAATCAGCGGACATACCTGCGGAGTCAACACCGACAGCGGAGAAATCAACAGACGAACCAGGAGTATAAAGCTCGTTATTGGGAGTGAGTGACGCATGGTCAAACTCGCCGGAGGGCTTAGCAGTGGATACAACAAAAACGGATGATGAAACCTTTCGTTCAACACCTGCATCCGAAGGACGGTTGCCGAGAGTAAGAACATCACTGCCTTCGTACTTCGCAAGATATGTGGTCGAGCCGCCGCCGTCAAAGTTAAGGACGTCAACGCAGCCGAGACCTATCATGATACGAGCAAGATCATAGTCATCAAGTCCGCAGGAAACGGGATAGTTTCTGCCGTCGGCGACATAAAATACAACACTGCCGTCTGCCTTAATACCGACCGCCGTTTTGGGAACGGTTGTGCTTCTGTATGTGCCGGGACCGCAGGGCTGACCGTTTCTTACGATAACATAAAATCCGCCGAGGGCCTCCTGAAGTGTATCGAGAGTTTCCTGTGTAAGGTTATCACCGATAACTGCCTTGCCGTCTTTTGTTATACCGAAATAGCTTTTGCCGAGGTTTGCGACATAGCATGTGCCGTTCATAACAAGAGGACCGCCTGTAGGTTTACCTGTCGACATATTGAATATATCCGCATTGAAAGCGGCGACAACAGTCTTTTTGTTGCCTTCATCTTTTGCGTGAGCGGTTTCATATGCTTTAGCCTGATCTCTGACTGTCTGCATCTTGTAAACCGAGCCATTATAGTCGGCATAACCTGCGGCAATCGATGTTGTGGGATTAGAGAGATCGACTGTTACGGCATAGCCCATAACCTGAGCGTCACCGGTCGACGCATTTGTAACAATTTTATTTTCCGTAACGCCGGGGACGATATTCTGTTGTGTATCGGATACAAGATACATGTTGTCGGGAACGACAAAGCCGCTGCCCGTGGTTGTGGAGGTATCGCCCGATGTCGGTGCGGCGTAAGCCATAACGGCACACGAGGAGAACACCATTAAAGTCGAAAGAACGAGTGACATAATTTTTGTTAGCTTCGTTTTTCTCATTTTTTTTCTTCCTTTCCTTCATGAACAACAACGCGAAAAACAGCTGTTTATGCCGAAAAACGCACAACACGCTTAACACCGTCGGGGAAACTGATTTTGCCGAATTGAGTTGCGAATTGTGCGATTTGAAAACTAAAACAAACCTTAATTTCAGACGCCATTGTCCTTAAATAGTCGAAAAGATTCTAACATATTCTGTTCATTTTGTCAACACATGCACATGTCGGTTTTGTTACAATTTAATAACAAATCAGAAGAAAACCGGGCTCGACTGCACGACAATTTTTATTATGATAATTCCACAAAATAATATCGCTTTTTCTGTTGCTATTCTAAAATCATATGGCAATATTTCACAAATTAGCACCGCCCCTCTTATGCATTCTGACATGCATCGACACATAAAACAAAAAGACTGCATTTCGCCCCTCAGACGAAACACAGTCCGTTGTTTTTACTAATTCTGACATTAAGACTTTGTCATATTTAACCAACAAATATTTTCAAAACTTGCAATTTCTTATCACGCCAACCACCTGCGAAGCCATACAATCCAAGTCCGCAGGACTTCCGAAATTGTTAATTGTTAATTATTAATTGTTAATTAAAAAATCACTGCTCCTTACTCACTGTACTCCAAACCCGGAAAGCTGCCAACTATTTATGATACTTCTCCCCCGCATTTATCTTAAACGCCCTGTAAATCTGCTCGAGCAGCATAACCCGTGCCAGTCGGTGCGGAAAGGTCATTTCTGACATTGACATTTTTATATCGGCGAGATTTTTTACTTCATCGGAAAGTCCGCACGAGCCGCCTACTATAAATGTAATGTGCGACTGTCCGTTTGCGGCGGTGTCGGCAAAAAGCCCGGCGAAGCGTTCCGACGGCATCTGTCTGCCCTCAATGCACATGGCGATTTTTTTGCTCCCGGTCGGGATTTTTCTTATAATCTCGGTGCCTTCGATTTCGAGTGCCTTTTTTATTTCGGTATCACTCGGATTTTCGGGCAGTGTCGCCGCCTTGATTTCCGTGATATTCATTTTGGCATAGGGGCGAAGGCGTTTGAGATACTCGGCGGAAGCATCTTCAAAAAACGCATCTTTAAGCCGACCTACGCAGATTATTGTTATATTCAGCATAATTTTTTATTACAGCACAGTGAATCTGTGTGAGTTTTCAGGCTCGGCAACAGACAATACAAAATCCTTGCCGTCAACAAATCCGGCACGTGTAAGTGCAGAGTGCGTACAGCTGTACGCAATATCGGGCGTGTTGTTCTCTCGGCTCAGATGTCCCAGAACTATATGCGTCACACCGCTTTCGACAAGGCACACGGCAGTTTCGGCACAGTCCGTATTTGAAAGATGACCGTTTTTGGACTTAATACGGTAAATGAGATCAAGCGGATACGGCCCGCCTAAAAGCATATCTTCATCGTAATTCGACTCAAGCAGAACAAGATCACAGTCCTTAAGCGTCTCGAGAGTTGCGTCCGAAATATAACCGGAGTCGGTAGCGACTGCGATTTTGCGGTCGGGAAGCTCGATTTTGTATCCGCAGCTCTCTTTCGCGTCATGAGAAGTGAAAAAGCGGGATACACGGCAGAAGCCGAGGTCAACACCCTTATCGGTAATGAGCATATGCGGAAATTTATCGGTCAGAATCCCCTTATTCATAAGCACCGACATAGTGCCGCCCGAAGCATACACCGGAATATTGAATTTTGAAGCAAAAACCCTTATACCTGCGATATGATCGGAATGCTCATGAGTAATGAACATAGCCTTGATGCTCTTCGGGTCAAGCTCGGCGGCCTCAAGTGCGAGACACAGCTGTTTGCAGTTTTTGCCGGCATCAATCAGAATGCCTTCTTTTGATGTACCGATGTATGTTGCGTTGCCTGAAGATGAAGAAAAAAGCGGACAGAATCGTGCCATGCGGAAAAATTCCTTTCAATGTAAATGCTTTTACGGAAATAATACAGAATTTCGGAAGACACACAGTGCCCTCCGAAATTACTAATTGCTAATTGCTAATTATTAAGTCCTCCGCTCATCATCTGCTGCATAAGCCCGGGCTTTTTCTGCTTCTTAGGCTTATATTCCGGCGGATTTTCAAGGCGAAGTCTTGCCGATTTGCTCTTTTTAAGGCGTTCGGAGACGCTGAGAACCGGTTCAAGCATGGTATCCGAAAGATACGGCATAATTCTCTGAATAAGCTCGGGGTCATCCTGAACAGGTCCGAGAATCGTTACGCAGATAAGGCTCTGCACCTCATTTGTGCCGTCCTCGTACACTTCGCACAGAACATTGAATATGCGTTTGAGCTTCTGTGTGTCGTTGTCTTTAATCGCCTTAAGTATAAGCGGAGTACCGTGATTTACAAAGAAATCCTCACACAGGAACTCGCCGTATGTGTCGATATTCTTGTTTATTTCATTCTTAAGCTCCGGATATACACCCGCTATTTTCGTTGCGAGTGTAACGGGGTCATAGCACAAAGCACCGCTCTTTGCCGCGGATCTGCTGACTGTCGCGGGGGCTTTTTTGCTTGCCTTTTTATTTTCGGTGCCATAGCTCTCGGTCAGATATTCGTTAATTTCGTTTATAAGCGACTTTACGTCTCTGTCGTCATACTCCTCGAGCATCATAAGATATGTTGTGTCAATCTTGAATGCCGAGTCGTCGGACAGATTCGCGTCAGGTGCCGCCGTAAGATAATGCACACGATTGTCGTTATAGACAAAGCGTATGCGGATATCGCTGCCATTGTAATCTATAACGGATGAAGCGCCGCGAGCATAAACGGGGGACTCCTTCGCACCGACTCCGGGCTGTCTTTCGGCTGTGAAGCCGCACTTTTCAAGCGTGGGAGTAATGCCGGCGCAGAGTGTTTCCATCATTACTGTCTGTTCAAGCATAGGTTAGTTTCCTTTCGAACTCAGCCGTTAAGGGCGGCAAAATTCTGTTTATTTGATTTATAAAGCTTTTTGAATGTTTCGTACATTTTGTCGTAAACCTCACGGTTTGCGGGGTTGGGCTCATAGGTCTTAACAGCGGGGATAAGCTTTTTGGCTTCGCTGAAGGACTTAATCTCACCGAGACCGACGGCAATAACAACAGCCGCGCCGACCGCGCCGACGTTCTGCGGATTATCGACAGTCTCAACACGCTTGTTAAGAACATCGGCGAGAATCTGACATGTCGCATACGACAGAGCGCCGCCGCCGACAAAACGGACGGGGTCGGAAGTCCTGAGCTTCTTTTCTTCTGTTTCGGCAAACCAGCGAAGATGATAGCAGACACCCTCGACAACGCTTCTGATAAGCTCTTTTTTGCCTGTCTCAAGGCTAATGTTAAAGAACATCGCACGGGAGTTGGGATCTTCGAAGGGGCAGCGGTTGCCGTGAAGCCAGGGAGTGAAAATAACTCCGCCCGAGCCTGCGGGAACCTGAGAAATAACCTCTGTCATATAGTCATAAAGGCTTGTATACTGTCTCTCGTAGCCGTCCGCAACGTGCTGTTTCTTTACATATATGTTAATCTCGTCAAGTGCGAGATGGTCTTTAACCCACTCAAGGCACTTGCCCGCCGTTTCAAGCTCACCGAAATAGTTGAACTTGCCGGGGTCCGCACCGATAACAGCCGCGATACCCGAAGAAGCGTCAACCATGCTCTTGTCGACAACGGTTGATACCCAGCCGGATGTGCCTGTATAGACATGTGTGTCGCCGACATCAACGGAGCCCGCGCCGACACCTATAAGTGAAGCGTCTCCGCCGCCGCCGAATACCGCGGTGCCGGGATTAAGTCCGAGTTCCTTAGCCTGCTGTTCACGAAGGCCGCCGACTATATCGGTTGACTTTATAATCTCGGGCATATGGTCAACGTTTACGCCGAGAGTTTTGCAAAGTGAAGCGCTCCAGCACTTGTGACCGTCACGAAGGTCATAGAGAAGCGCGCCGAAAGCGGAATCCTCGGTCATTGTGGCTCTGCCTGTCATGCGGGCAATAAGATAATCCTTAACGTCGAGCCACTTGTATATCTTTTTGAAGTTTTCGGGTTCGTTGTTCTTAACCCAGTTATATTTCCATACGGGGTCTTTTACGGAGATAGCCGCCGCACCCGTAATCATAAGCGATTTGAGAAGAATCGGGACACTCGCGCCTGCGACCTGTACGCCGTGGGCGATACCTTTTTTGAGCTCCTCACGGGCACGCTGATCCATATAGCTGAACGCTCTGCGGATGGGCTTTAAGTCCTTGTCGACAAGAACAAGTCCCTGCATCTGCGAGCAGAATGAAATACCCTCAATTTTCTCGGGCTTTACCTTTGCGTCCTTTACAGCTGCCTTGGCGGTAACGCACATAGCCTCCCACCATTCCTCGGGATCCTGCTCCGCTCCGCCGTTTGGCAGAACATAGAGATTATATCCCTTTGACGCGCTTCCGATAAGACGGATTGTATCGGAAATTTCAAAAACGCAGGTTTTTACGCCCGTTGTGCCAATGTCAAATGTAATTGCGTATTTCAAGTTAATTCCTCCAAAAACATAGTGTGTTACTATAACAGAATTTTTTATTTAGCCAATCTGTATTTCCTTCACGGAAAGCAGACAGAAAGTGTGGGGTGTGGAGTGTGGAGAGTGGAGTCAGCTGCGCAAGAAGCGAAGCCATTTAAAAATCCAAGGCACACCGTGCCTTCCGAAATTGCTAATTGCTAATTGCTAATTAAGCAATGCCCCCGACCCCCGGTCCCTGACACCCGACCCCTGTTCTTCACAGCTGTCTTCTGCCTTCAATCGCTCTCGACAGCGTAACCGCATCCGCATACTGAAGATCGCTGCCGACGGGAAGTCCGTAAGCAAGGCGTGACACCTTTATGCCGAGCGGCTTTAAAAGCTTTGATATATACATGGCTGTCAGCTCACCTTCGACATCGGAGCCTGTTGCCATTATCACTTCTTTTATGTCATCGGTGCTGACCCTGTCAAGCAGCTCTTTTACCGTTATGTCATCCGGACCTATGTCGTCAAGCGGAGATATCACTCCGTGCAGAACATGATATGTGCCGTGATATTCGTTTGTGTCCTCAATTGCCATAAGCGACTCGACATTTTCGACAACACACACGGTGCCGTTGTTTCTTTTGGGGTCGGCACACACGGGGCACAGCTCCTTGTCGGTCAGGTTGCAGCATTTGGGGCAGCGGTGTATTTTTTCGGACGCGCAGACAACGGTGTCCGCGAATTCCTTCGCTTCTTCTTTTGAGAGTCCGAGAATATAGAACGCCATTCGCTGAGCGGTTTTCGCACCGACACCGGGCATACGCCGAAACTGCTCGACCAGCTGCTGTAAAGGCAGTGCGGAATATTCCATAAATTAAAGTCCCAATCCGGAAAGACCGGGAATGTTCATGCCGCCCGTGATGGAATTCATTTTTGAATCCATTGTATCGTTTGCCTTGCGGATAGCTTCGTTAAGTGAAGCCTTGAGCAGGTCTTCAAGCATCTCGACATCATCGGGGTCGACAACCTCGGGTTTGATTTCAATTGAGAGTACCTCATGCTTGCCGCTGACCTTTACTTCAACTGCGCCGCCGCCTGCGGATGCCGAGAACTCGCTGTTTTCGACTTCCTCCTGTGCGGTGTTCATATCCTCCTGCATTTTCTGCAGACGCTGCATCATTTCATTTCTTGAGCCTGACTGATTGGGTATTCTTGCTTTCATTTTATATTCCTCTATTCGTTTTCGTATTTTACTTTATAATCCTTACCTAAAACGCTTCTTACGGCAGGTGCGAAATACCTGTCCAGAACACTTTCGGGTACAAATTTCTTTATGTTTTTGTTGGCGGGACACACAAACACCGTTTCACCCAGAATGTATCCGCTTGAGTTTGTAAACTGCCCTATAAGGGGCTTGAAGTTCTGTTCGGCGGCAAGTATGATTTTCACCCATTCGCGGTTATCAATTTTGCCGGGCTTTTCGCCTGGGTCTGCGGACGGTGCCAGAACATCCGCCTTCTGATTGCCGTCTTCGGTTTCGGCACTGTCGGAGTCGGTGTTTTCGTGACCGTATTCCTGCATGAATGAATCGAAGTCGAACGGCTCGTCGTCATCATCATCCTCGGCGGCAAATTTGTCGGCAAAGGAAGAGGACGGACTGTCTGCGGCGAAGCCCTCAAATTCGGGTGCGGTATCAGCGGCCGGTTCGTCAAAGGGCGGTGCGTCGTCAAACGTCGGTGCATCGTCAAACGTCGGTGCGTCATCAAAGGGCGGTGCGTCGTCAGAAGCGGGCGTATTGTCAACCGTTTTCTGAGGCTCGCTCTTTGTCTCAGGCACAGGCTTTGACACCGCACTTTTAACCATGACACCGTTCTGCTTTATCTCGGCGAGCTTTTTTTCGAGTGCCGATATACGTGTGCAAAGCGCGTCGACATCGGTATCCGCTTCGGGGGAGCACAGGCGAACAAGCGCCATTTCCGCTTCAACTCTGCGGTTAAGAGTTCTCTTGACGGCGGCGGCTGTGTCGGACAAAATTCTGAGCGAATATAAAATCTGCTCAGACGTAAAGCCCCCTGCAATATCTTTTATGGTTTTAAGCTCGTCGGCTGTTGAAACGATAAGCGACGACGGGTCGTCCACGGTTTCTACGAGGAGATAATTTCTGAACTGACTTATCATCTCGTTTATAAGACGCTCGGTGTCGCATGAGTCGTTGTGAAGGCTGTCGAGTATTGTGAGACATTGTGCGATATTTTTTTCGGACACGGCACGCATAAGCGAATATATGCGGTCTTTTCCGGTGAGCCCGGCACTTTTTACCACAACATCGGCGGTCACATTTTCGGACACGCTGATTGCGGAATCGAGAAGGGACAGAGCGTCTCGCATGCCGCCGTCCGCAATTCTCGCGATGAGCAACGCGGCATCATCGGTGAGTGTCACACCCTCGGCATCGGCTATCTTAAGAAGTCTGTCGGCAATTTCACGGGGTTCAATACGCTTGAAATCAAAACGCTGACAGCGTGACAGAATTGTCGGAAGAAGCTTTTGCGGCTCGGTTGTCGCCATTATGAACAGCACGTGCTGCGGCGGCTCTTCAAGAGTTTTAAGAAGAGCGTTTGCGGCTTCGATTGTCAGCATATGAACTTCGTCGATAATGTATACACGGTATTTCGCGCGGGTGGGAGTAAAGCTCGCTTCATCCCTCAATGTGCGTATGTCGTCAATGCCTCGGTTGGAGGCGGCGTCCATTTCGACAATGTCAACTGCCGCACCGGAGTCGATCATTCTGCACATTTCGCACTCGTTGCACGGATTGCCGTTTACGGGATTAAGGCAGTTTACGGCTTTTGAAAAAATCTTTGCGCAGGTGGTTTTGCCTGTTCCTCTTGAACCCGAAAAAAGATATGCGTGTGACAGCCTGTTTTCTTTGAGCTGTGACACAAGAGTTTTTGTGACATGCGGCTGACCGATTACGTCATCAAAGACCTGCGGACGCCACTTGCGGTATAAAACCCTGTACATATCTTCACCTCACAAAAAAATTTTGCCTCTGTCATACGGCGTGCAGGCGAACTGTGTCGCACGGGCATACCGCTTAATGCTGCTCGGTTCCCCGCCTGACATGGTTCGCGGCGCTCCGTCGCACAGGACCAACACGCCGCATGACAGAAGCAAAATTCGCTGTTTATTATTGTTTTTACGCCGAAAATCGATCGACTCAAACGGCTTGATATATTGTACTATATGTATATGATTTTTGCAAGAGTTTTTTTAATTATTTATCGTTAAGAGGGCAATTGAAGACAAAGTGTGGAGTGTGGAGTGTGGAGTGTGGTGGACCTGTATAATAAAAGTGTACATTTGAAGTTCGTAATGATATAATGCAAATA
>CAVFUV010000003.1:28403-29306 GCA_963625735.1 bacterium | reverse complement strand
TTCCGAAGGAGTTCAAATTTAAACTGAAAAACGGTGCGGACAAAAAGCCCGACGCCGGCATTATAAAGCAATTTGAAACAATCAAAGCGTTGTGTCTTCGTGATGATGTCGACACGATTATAAACGCCGGGGATGCCGACCGAGAGGGTGAAATTATAGTTCGCCTTTGTGTCAGCAACGCTTTCGAAGGAAAAGAGCAAAAAAGCTTTATGCGCCTGTGGCTCCCCGATCAGACACCCGAGACCATAAGAGCAGCTCTTGACGACCTGAAAAGCGAGGAGGAGTACAATTCACTCGCAAATGAGGGCTATGCCAGAACATATACAGACTGGCTTTACGGCGTAAATCTGACACGGCTCGCAACATTAAAAACAGGCGTACTGCTTCGTGTCGGCAGAGTTATTGTGCCGATAGTAAAGGCGATTTATGACAGGGACATGGCGATAAGGAATTTTGTGCCCGACATTTATTATGCGCTTGTTTCAAACGCCGAGACAAACGGAGAAAAAATCGAGCTTGTTTCAAAACACAAATTCCCGAAGGAAAAGCTTAACACGGCAAAGCGGGCGTGCGACAAATTAAATGCTCAGACGGCAACGGTAACGGCAAAGAAAACGAAAAAGGATACACTTAAGCCGCCGAAGCTTTTCTCGCTCTCAAAGCTTCAGAGCTATCTCGGGAAAAAGTATAAGATGAGCATGGATGTATCCCTTGCGACGGTTCAGAAGCTCTATGAAGCGGGGTATGTCACCTATCCCAGAACAAACTCCGAATATATGGCAACAGCCGAAAAAGACAAGGTCAGGAAAATTATTGACATTGTAAGCAAGAAGGGGTATCCCGTAAAATTCCGTGACGGCAAAAACATATTCGATGACAGCAAAATAGAATCGCACTCGGCAC
>CAVFUV010000003.1:0-28374 GCA_963625735.1 bacterium | reverse complement strand
CTCGGCACTCACTCCGACATACAAAATTCCGTCGCCCGACTCGCTGAATGAGACCGAAAAACAGGTATATTCGGCAATTATGCGAAGATTTGCGGCTGTGTTCTGCGCCGAGGACTGCGTTGCGCAGAAAAACGAGCTTACAATAAGCGTCGGCGAATGCGAGGACTACACACTGAGGGGCACGGTTATTCTTGTACCCGGCTGGACAAAATTCGAGGAGCCGTCATCAACGATTAAGGTTCTGCCCGCACTCGAAAAGGGCGATACAGTCAACATTCACTTTGAACCGAAAGAGAAAAAGACTTCTCCGCCAAAGCATTATACGATCGAGACGCTTAATAATTATCTTAAAAATCCGTTCAGAACCGAAAAAGCCGAGGCCGCCGAAAAGGATGACGACACAGAGGACTACAAAGCGATTTTCGAGGGTCTGGAGCTTGGTACGGAAGCCACACGCACGGGCATAATCGAGAACGCCATAAAGAGCAAATATATTGAGCTTAAAAAGGATGTATATACTCTTCTGCCCGGCGGACAGTATCTTATTGAGTCGCTGAGTGCCATGGGTATAAGCATGGATAAATATAAGACAAGCACCTTGGGTCAGGCTCTTAAAAAGGTATACAGGGGCGAAATAACGGTTAATGACAGCGTTAGGCTTGCCTGCGACGAGATAAGCGAGGTGTTTAATTCACCCGACAACAACACTTCAGAAGAATGCTACACAGGCTTTTACGGTGAAAAAATAGGCGTCTGTCCAAAATGCGGAAGGGATGTCACAAAAAACAGATATTCATTTTCATGTACCGGTCAGAAATCGGGCGAATGCGATTTTAAGATTCCGACCGTTCTGTGCAAGAAGGCAATACCGGTGTCGGCGGCAAAATCACTTATCGAAAACGGCAGATGCGAAAAGCTTACGGGGTTCATTTCAAAGGCGGGCAAGATGTTTGACGCTGAGCTTATGCTTGAGGATTTCAATATAAAATTCAATTTCAATAATTCAAGGCGGGAAAATTAATTAATTCTTAATAAGAATAATATTGAAACATCCCCTTTTCGGTTGTATTATATTCTGAGATATTTTTTCGGGAGTGACAGATATGAAAAACACATTAAAAAAATCTGTGTGCTGCCTTTTGGCGGCGGTGTCGCTGATTCTGACGGTATTGCCGGCCTTTGCGGAAGAAACCGGAACGACAGCCGAAGAGACGGCAACCGTAGCGGAAGAAACGGCAACCGTAGCGGAAGAGACCGGGACAACAGTCGAGGAAACCGAAACAGACACAGATACAACAACGGCAAAAGAGACAACGACCGAAGCTCTCACCGAGCATATTTTTGCCGATGCGGACGAAAACGGCGAAGTAAACGTAACGGACGCGAGAATGATTCTGCGTTTTGCCGTAAACCTCGACAAATACGACGAAAAGAAAATCGAATATTACGATCTTGACAACAACAATTCGGTTGATGTCATGGATGCGAGAATTGCCCTCCGAATTGCGGTAAAGCTCCCTGCGGATTATGTCGAACCCGAGACAGAGGAAGAAAACGAGGAAGAGACCACAACCGTTCCCGTGACCACAACCGAGCCGACTACAAAGAAGCCCGAACCGACTACAAAGAAGCCCGAGCCTACCACAAAGAAAACAGAGCCGACAACACAGCCGACTCCCGTCAAGAAAAATCCCACAAAAGCGGAATACGCAAAATGGATGGGCAACAGCGTGTGGACAGGTCACATTGATTACACTATGAAGTCATTATGCAACACCATAGGCACAAGATATGTCGGTTCAAACAACTGTTTCACGGCTAAAAACTGGATAAAGAAACAGCTTTTAAGCTACGGCTACGACAGTGTTACGGAGCAGTATGTAAGCGTAACAACAAAAGGCTATACTTCATACAATCTGATAGTAAAAATTCCGACGGCGAAAAAGAATCCGAAAATAATCACATTCTCGGCACACTATGACTGCAGCTCGCAGAGTGTCGGCGCGGTGGATAACGCATCCGGTGTTGCGGCTATTCTGGAGCTTGCGAGAGTGGCGAAAGGCAAATATATGGATTTCGGCGTGGAGCTTCGTTTCGCGTTCTTCACGGGTGAAGAAAACGGCTACTACGGCGCGTACAAATACCGTTCCTCACTGTCGCAGGACGAAAAGAACCGCCATATAGTTTTCTTTAATATTGACATGGCGGCACCGTCAAAGGCCGACAGCGAGAGCTATCTTTGTGTAAGCACCGAGCCTGTCACGCAGAACTATCCGTGGCGAAAGGCATACAACAACGCAGGCAGCAACGCCGTAAGAGAAGCACATGACATTATGGGCAGCTGCGGCGAAAAGGCATTTTATTCACCGATTGCGGCGGGCATGCACGATATAGTCCCGTTCAGAAAAGAGGGGCTTCCGGCAATTACGCTGTCGTGGAGGCGTGTAAGCTCTTCGGGTAAGGGGAATGATTACAGCCTTACTTCCCCGTCGGTTATTCATACCTATAAAGACAATCTGAATTATGTAAACTATGACGCGCTGTACAAGACGGTAAGACTTGCCGCCGCGTCAATGGGCGTGCTTACATACGGGTATGTTTATTCATAAATTCTGATACTTGATAAATCTCCGTTTGCATGATATACTGTAACATATATTTTTCATGAGAACATTTTCAGGTGATTGGCAATAAGTGGTCAGTGACCAATATCCGGTATCCAGTGGTCAGTGGCTAAGGAAGGCACTACGTGCCTTGGATTGTAAAGCATCGCTTCTTGCACAGCTTCACTGCTCCTTGCTCCCTGCTTCTTGCTGACTGTTCTGAGTGTTTTTTCGTGAAGGTATAAATTATTATGTAAGCGGAGGATTTTTTATGGTTACCGAAGTAATTGACTTTCTCAAGAGGTATGACAGTGAGGTCGGCAACGCGATTGAGCATGAGTTTATCCGTGAGACGGACGGTCTTGAGCTTATCGCAAGCGAAAACCTTGTTTCAGAGGGCGTAATGCTCGCAATGGCAAACCCCATGACCAACAAATACGCAGAGGGCTATCCTTCACACAGATACTACGGCGGATGCTCGGCTGTTGACGAGGTTGAGGAGCTTGCAAGAGAGCGTCTAAAGAAGATCTACGGTGCCGAGCACGCGAATGTTCAGCCGCACTCGGGCGCACAGGCAAATATGGCGGTGTTTATCGCTCTTCTCACACCCGGCGACACAATTATGGGCATGAATCTGTCCGAAGGCGGTCATCTGACGCACGGCAGTCCCGTTAATTTCTCCGGCAAATATTTTAAGGTTGTTCCCTACGGTGTAAACGGCGACGGCTTTATCGATTATGACGAGGTCGAGAAAAAGGCGAACGAATGCAAGCCCAAGCTTATTATAGCAGGTGCTTCCGCTTACCCCAGAATAATAGATTTTGAAAGAATGGCAAATATAGCCCATTCGGTCGGTGCTTATCTTATGGTTGACATGGCTCACATTGCGGGTCTTGTTGCGGCGGGGCTTCATCCGTCACCCATCCCCTATGCCGATGTTGTAACAAGCACCACACACAAGACATTAAGAGGACCTAGAGGCGGCATAATTCTGTGCAGAGAAGAGCTTGCAAAGCAGATAGACAAAGCTGTTTTCCCGGGTTCACAGGGCGGTCCGCTTGAACACATAATCGCCGCAAAGGCCGTGTGCTTCGGTGAAGCGTTGAAGGATGACTTCAAGGTCTATCAACAGAAGGTAGTCAAAAATGCCGCTGTGCTTGCCGACAGCCTCAAGAAAGAGGGCTTTAACCTTGTATCGGGCGGCACGGACAATCATCTTATACTCATTGACCTTACAAAAACGAGCATTACGGGCAAGGAGCTTGAAGCAAGACTTGACGAAGTGCATATTACCGTCAATAAAAACTCGGTCCCCAATGACCCATATAAGCCCACTGTTGCCGGCGGCATAAGAGTCGGCACTCCGAGTGTTACGACAAGAGGTCTTAATGAGGACGATATGAAAACACTGGCACACCTTTTCGCTCTTACGGCGTTTGACTTTGAGAACAGCAAGGATTATGTAAGAGATGAAGTAAGGAAGCTGTGCGAGAAGTACCCCATTTACAGATAAGCTTGGCATTTATTTGCCGGCAGACGAATAAAGTGTGGAGTTTGGAGAGTGGAGTGTGGAATCTTCTTCACATAAGAATATCAGTTATTATGGACAGGAGTAATTTATGAATAAGGAAAAGCGAAGTGTGCTTTTGGAAAATGCCAAAAGTCATATTGACAAACAAAGGCTTATGTACTGCTTTGTGCTTACGTTTGTAATAGGCTTAATCTGTCATGCGTATGCGTATCTCAATTATCAGCCGAGCCACGACTCGCTGTATGAGGCGGTTTCCAATTCCGATTATTGGGAAATGAAAATCGAGTACGGCAGATACATTAAGCCTTTGTGTGATATGGTGCTCGGAAAGTTTGCGAGCTTTCCGTGGATAAACGGTCTTATTTCGCTTTTCTGGCTGTCGTTGTCGGCATATATTGTCACGGATATTTTCAAAATCGAAAGACGGCGTGATATAGGTCTGTTCTGCGGAATACTCACGACGAACATTACTGTTATAAGCATGTCGGCGACGTATTTTCAGGATCTGAGTGCAAATATGTTCGCGTTGTTTTTGTCGCTTGTCGGCACGCATATATGGTTTGACATGACAAACAGGTACGACGACCTCGGCGTAAAAAAGAAAATTCTGCTCTCGTTTGCGGCAGCCCTTTGTTTATTTGTCTCAATGGGAATTTATCAGGCGTTTGTAAGTGTGTTTATTACACTTGTGCTGATAATTTCGATAATGAGACTGTTAAACGAAGAAGCCGAAAGCAAAAAGGTATGGACAGGCGACTTTTGGGGCGCGGGCTCGGTTATTGCAGGCGGAGTGCTGTATTACGGTATATACAAGCTCGTTTTGCTTGTGACCGGAATTGAAATGAACACTCAGAACTATAACAGTCTTGCACAGCTGTTTTCAAGTGAGCTGTCGGTAGGGGAGCTTCTGACCCAGACTTTTGGTTATGTCTTCAAATACATATTTACGGCACCGTATTACACCTATCCGACATATGTGACTTCCGCTATAAGCATAGCGATATTTGCCGCAATGGTTATCTGCTTTATAATAGCTGTCAGAAATCTGAGAAAGAACAAAGCGAAGAAAAGCACAAGAATATCGGTTGTATTTTTCTTTCTGATGATTCCGTTCGCGATGAATATTGTAAATCTCATGGGCGGTGTCACACACGCAGTAATGATTTATTCATTCTGGTTTACTTATATTATAGCGATACTGTTTACAAAGCATTTTACGAAAATAAAGAGCAGGATGTTTTTTGAAAAAGCAACCGCACTGCTTTTGTGCTGTCTGATTTTCGCAAATATACAGGTGGCGAATGCCGCATATGTAAAGAAAACAACGGAACAGCAGGCGACGCTTTCGGTCATGACAAGAGTGCTTGCAAGAATTGAGTCCATTGACGGCTATGAGCCCGGCGTGACACCGGTTGCGTTTATGGGAGTCCCGAACAAATATCTCACGGAATATGAGGAATTTGAAGATCAGATTTTCATAACAGGTCTCGGATATACGTCGGCGATAACATATCCAAACATATACAAAAAGTATTTCAGTATGATTCTTAAGGTTGATATAAATGTCGTGAAGAACAAAGAGGCTGTTGAGATTTATGATAAAAACAATCTTGCCGACATGCCGACGTTCCCCGATAATGACAGCATTAAGGTGATTGACGGAACTGTTGTTGTTAAGTTTTCGGATAGAAAAGACAGATCGTCGACGGAGAAGAATGACGAGAGTAACAGTTAACAAAAAGTGGCCAGTGGCCAGTATTCAGGGGCCAGTGGTCAGGGGCCAGTGGTCAGGGGCCGGGGGGCCGGGGGACAGTGTTCAGGGGTCAGTATCCGGTGGCCAGGGGATAGATATACAAGTAACCTGATAGTTAAAAAAAGGACAGCCTATGCAGATAAGCTGTCCTTAAGTTTTATTCTATTCGCAGTCGCAACGCTTTATAATCCAAAACGCCTTGCGTTTTCCTTATCCACCGATCACTGGTCACTGGTCACTGGCCACTGACAACCGGATATGGTTGATTAGATTTTGCGGGATTATTCGGCGTCTTTTTTGGTTTCGTCGGAAGCGGAAGCTTCATTCTTGGACTTTCTCTTGCCGGCCTTCTTCTCTTCTTTTTCTGCCTGCTTTGCGGCTTCAAGAGCTGCCTTTTCTTCGGCAAGACGGGCATTTGCTGTGTCATTGGTCTGAATAGCCCAACGCATGAACTTGACCTTTGTTCTGTCTGCACCTGTTTCGATAACGATTGAATCTTCTTTTACGGTAACAATTCTGCCGCTGATGCCGCCGATTGTTGTGATTTCGTCACCTATCTGGATTGAATCACGAAGCTTCTGCTCTTCCTGCTGTTTTTTCTTCTGAGGTCTGATCATTATGAAATACATAACGGCAACCATGAGAACAAGCATGATAATCATGGAAGCGGAGCTGCCCGAGCTTGAAGTTGTGCCTGTTGTGGAGCTTGCCGCTGTGCTTGAAGATCCAAAGAAATTACTGAGCAAATTAAATACCATCAATTTTACCCTCCGGTTAACATAATGTAATTATTATATTGTTTACAAGAGTAAAAAGCAAGATGTTTTAAAAAAATTTACAATTTACTTTGTGATTTTAGACAGTATTTCGTTGTTAATCGCCGTCAGCTCGTCTTTTGTAAGACTTTCACCGATATTAAACAGAGCTCCGGCAACAAAAATACAGTCGGGATTTTCAGTTTTTCGCGCATATTCGGCAAGACCCTTTGCGATATCCGTTTTAAGCGATCGAATTTCGCTGTCCGTTTCTGTATTTATATCGTAGTCGGCTGTTCTGCCGCAGGGATTCGGGCACACGGAGCAGTCGGGGGCAAGCGTATGCTTTTCGTCCGTCAGCCTGTCTGTCAGTGCCTGTATTTCATCATCGGAAACAGTGTCATCGGACAGACTTAAGACGGCCTCAAGGATAAGCGGAAAAGTTTTTTCGGTTGTCACTTCCCCGCCGCCTGTGGCTCTCACAGTGCCGATTAAAGCACCGAGCAGATTATTTTTGAGGGGTGTAAGATTATTCATCAAGAATTTTGCCGTCGGTGGAAATTGTCACGACCTGCCACGGAATAAACTTTCCGCTGTTCTGAAGCGCAGTTTTTGCCGCCTGCTCAAGACCGCCGCAGCAGGGCACTTCCATACGGACAACGGTAACGCTCTTTATGTCGTTGTTCTTGATAATCTCGGTAAGCTTTACGGAATAATCGATATCGTCAAGCTTGGGGCAGCCGACGAGCGTAATATGACCCTTAATGAACTTCTCATGGAACGCACCGTATGCGTAAGCCGTGCAGTCAGCGGCGATAAGAAGCTTTGCCCCGTTAAAATAAGGCGCTCTTACGGGAACAAGCTTAATCTGTACGGGCCACTGAGAAAGGCGGCTCACCTGCTCCGAACAGCATGATGAAGCGGTTTCGAGTTCATCGTGAACTATCGCGCGGGACTTTGTGCCGGGGCATCCGCAGGGCAGAGTTTCGGGCTGTTCCCGCATTTTCTTCTGCTTGTTTTCGAGCACCGCTTTTTCGTCATATGCGGCGGCTTCACGTTCAACAAAGTTTATGGCGTTAGTGGGGCACGCGGGCAGGCAGTCACCGAGACCGTCGCAGTAATCGTCACGCATAAGCCTGGCCTTGCCGTTGACCATACCGATTGCGCCCTCATGGCAGGCGGCGGCACACGCACCGCAGCCGTTGCACTTTTCTTCGTTTATTTCGATAATTTTTCTTTTCATGATATAAGCCTCCTTGCTTTTGCAGGCTTATTATAGTACAATAAAGTCGCAATGTCTGTTGAATTTTCAACAAAAGGATGATTTTTACGGAAAATTATTATAATCTTCTCTTGGCGTCAAGACTGTTTGCCGGAATAAACGAAAACGAGCTTAAGTCCGTCCTGTCATGCCTTGAAGCGAGAACGAAAAAATTCACAAAAGACGAAACCGTAATGTATTCGGGCGACACAACAAACGAAATAGGCTTTGTGCTGTCCGGCAATGTGTTTGTTATTCAGGATGACATATGGGGCAACAGAAATATTCTGTCAAAAGTAAAGGGCGGCGAGAGCTTCGCGTCCGTTTTCGCCTGTGCCGCAGGTGCGACGCTCAATGTAAATATAATTGCCGAAAACGATACCGAAATTCTTTTTATAAATGTCAACAAGATTCTGAATGTCTGCTCCTCCGCCTGCACTCATCACAGCATAATCGTACGCAATCTGTTAAGCGAACTTGCCGAAAAAAATCTCAAGATGAACGAAAAGCTGACACACATAAGCAAACGCTCGACCCGTGACAAGCTTATGTCATATTTTTCCACAACGGCACAAAAGGCGAACTCAAACGAATTTGATATACCGTTTTCACGCCAGCAATTAGCAGACTTCCTCGCAGTCGACCGAAGCGGCCTGTGCTCGGAACTCGGAAAGATGCAAAAAGAGGGGTTGATTGAGTATAACAAAAATCATATCAGACTTACCATATAAAAAACCATTACCGTTTTATCTGTAATCATCAATGCATAAATTGCACACACTGCTCCTTGCTCCTTGCTCACTTTTATAAAAATACGCCCGGCAAAGGACACAAATCCTCTGCCGGGCGGGTTTATTATTATTGATAAATTACTTTATCTCGGACAGGGCAACGGGGCGATGCTCGGCAACGGACTTCTTAGCCGCGAGGCCGATTTTTACGCTCTGCATACCTGCGTGAATGCCGACGGGAACTTCTGTGTTGTTCTCGACAGCGTTAACGAACTGACGCATTTCTTCTGAGAAGGACTCCATGTATCTCTCAAGGAAGAAGAACAGGGGCTTTTCGCCTGTTACGCCGTCAGCATTAGAAAGAACAGCGGATGAAAGAGTGTCGTTGGATGTAGCGACCATACCCTTTGAACCGAAGAGCTCAGCTCTCTGATCGTAGCCGTAAGCGGCCTTTCTGGAGTTATCGATAACAGCCAGAGCGCCGTTTGCCATCTTCATTGATATGATAGCGGTGTCAACATCGCCCTGCTCGCCGATAGCGGGATCGACAAGAACTGCGGAGTTGACATAGAGCTCCTCAACATCACTGTTAGTAAGGAAGCAGGCCATATCAAAATCATGAATGGTCATGTCAAGGAAGATACCGCCCGATACGGCAATATACTTGGGGTTCGGCGGCTCGGGGTCACGGGATGTAATCTTGAGGATATGAGCCTCGCCGATTTTGCCTTCGTCATAAGCCTTGCGGATAGCGGCGAAGTTGTGGTCAAAGCGGCGGTTGAAGCCGACCTGGAACTTGATGCAGGGATGTGCCGCAAGAGCGTCGGCAACAGCCTGAATCTTTTCGATTGAATGGTCAACGGGCTTCTCGCAGAAAACGTGCTTGCCGGCGTTGATGGCTTCAATTGAAATGGAAGCGTGTGTGTCGGTTGAGGAGCAGACAAGAACAGCGTCAATCTCGGGATCCGCAAGAATGTTCTTGTAGTCGGAATAAATGTCCTTTACGCCGAAGCTCTCGATAAAAGCCTTGGTTTCGTCATTCATAAAGGGGTCTGCGACAGCCTTGACTGTTGCGTTCTTTACGTGGTAAGAAATGGACTCAAGGTGAACCTTGCCAATTCTGCCCGCGCCGATAATACCTATTGTAAGCATTTTAACTCTCCTTATTTTTTATATGAGAATAATATTTTTATAATAATCGGTTATTAAATCAGATGGTGCCGTCCCATGTGGAGACAACTGTGTTGGTCTTTTCTTCTTCGTCAAACCAGCGTGTTGTTACGCACTTTGACTCTGTAAAGAAACGGTATGCATCCTTGCCGAGACAGTGAAGATCACCGAAGAAGGAGTTCTTGTGGCCCGCGAACGGGAAGAAGCCGACGGGTACGGGAATGCCGACGTTAACACCGACCATGCCGCCGTCTGTGTGGCGTGTGAACTCACGTGCGAAGTGACCGTTCTGTGTAAAGATAACGGAGCCGTTTGCATAGGGGTTGGCGTTCATAATTCTGAGACCGTCATTGAAATCCTTGCAGCGTTTGATGCAAAGAACGGGTCCGAAAACCTCATCTCTGCCGATGGTCATATCCTCTGTTACGTGGTCAAATACTGTGGGTCCGACATAGTAGCCGTTCTCATAGCCTTCAACTACGCAGTTTCTGCCGTCGAGAACAAGCTCCGCGCCCTCTGCGACACCCTTGTCGATGTCGGCGAGAACCTCTTTATAGTGCTTTTCGTAAGTGATTGGTCCGAGCTTTGATGTCTTGTCATAAGCGGGGCCGACCTTGATTTTGGAAGCCTGCTTCTTAAGCTCGGCTACGAACTGATCCGCGATTGACTCCTCAACAACACAGGCGGCAAGAGCCATGCAGCGCTGACCGGCACATCCGAAAGCGGAGTTGATAACACCGGCAACGGTTCTCTCGATAGGTGTATCGGACATAACGAGAGCGTGGTTCTTAGCCTGGCACAGGCACTGTACACGCTTGCCGGCACGTGCGGCTTTTTCATAGATAAGCTTGCCGACAGGTGTTGAACCTACGAATGTGATACCCTTGACATCGGGATGCTCAAGGATAACATCGATTTCGTGACGGGAGCAAGTGACAACGTTTACAACACCGTCGGGCATGCCTGCTTCTTTGTAGAGCTCGGCAATGCGAAGAGCCGTACGGGGAGTAAGAGAAGCAGCCTTAAGAACGATTGTGTTGCCTGTTGCGACGCATACGGGAACCATCCAGCCGAAGGGAATCATAGCCGGGAAGTTTACGGGTACGATGCCTGCGAAAACACCGAGAGACTCACGATATTTTACTGTGTCGTAGCCGCGGGATGCGTCCATCATGCTCTCGCCCATCATGAGTGACGGAACCTGAGTTGCAAGCTCTGTGCCCTCTTTTGCCTTGAGAACGTCGCCCTCAGCCTCTGCCCATACCTTGCCGTTTTCTTCGGCTACGAGGTATGTGAGCTCTTCCATGTGCTCTATAAGAAGATCTCTTACTTTATAGAGGATCTGTGAACGCTTGATAGCGGGAGTTGAGCTCCAGCCCGGATATGCAGCCTTTGCGGCGGCGATTGCGGCGTTAACTTCCTCTGCGGTGCAGTTGGGAGCGTAGCCGGTAACTTCACCCGTTGAAGGGTTGTGAAGGTCATAGTACTTGTCGGTCTTGGACTCAACGTACTGACCGTTTACGAAATATTTGAGTTTTTCTGCCATTATCTTATGACTCCTTTATTAAAGTCCTGCCTTTTCGGCAATGTATTTGCGTGCTTTAAGAGCATACTCGAAGGGATTTGCGATTGCGGGATCCTGCTCTGCTTCAACAAGAACATATCCTTCGTAGCCTGTTTCGGCGAGAACGTCGAAAATGGGAGCGAAGTCTATAACGCCGTCACCGGGGACTGTGAAAGTGCCGAGACGCACACCCTGAAGGAAGCTCATGTGATTTGCCTTAACTTCGGCAACCTTATCGGGGCGGATATCCTTAAGGTGAACATGCTTGATGCGCTTTGCGTACTTCTTGAGAACTGACATATAGTCCTCGCCGCAGTATGCAAGGTGGCCCGAGTCAAACAGAAGGCTGAACAGCTCGGGGTCTGTGTTCTCCATCATTCTGTCGATTTCGGCTTCGGTCTGAACAACCGTGCCCATGTGGTGATGAAGTGTAAGAGCGATGCCCATGTCTTTTGCGACCTTGCCGAGCTTGTTAAGACCGTCGGTGAAAACCTTCCACTCGTCATCATTCATAACATATTTGCACTCGAAAATGGGCTTGTCCGTGCCCTGGATTGAGTGGCTCTGCTCCGAGATGCCGACTACCTTTGCACCCATTTCCTTAAGGAATGTAATGTGCTTTATGAAATCAGCCTCAACCTCTTCATAGGGCTTTGTGATAAGGAATGAAGAGAACCATGCGTTGCAAATCTGCATTCCTCTGAGGTCAAGAGCCTTCTTGAGAACGGCAGTGTCTTTGGGATACTTGTTGCCCACTTCACAGCCTGTGAAGCCCGCAAGTGCCATTTCGGAAATGCACTGTTCGAATGTGTTTTCCGCGCCTAAATCGGGCATATCGTCATTGGTCCATGCAATGGGGGCTATGCCGAGTTTTACTTTGTTTTTGTCGAGCATATCAATATTTCCTCGCTTTGCTTAAATTTTCTTCTTTAGCTTTATATGCGTTCTGAACAGACTCCTTGGCTGAGGTGGAGGCGATGCCTACATGCCACCATGCGCCGTAGCCGTCTGTCATGGTCTTGGGTAATACCTTGATGTCAAGGAGTGTTGAAACGGTCTGCTTTTTGGCGTCTTCAAGCGCGAAAGCAAGCTCCTCCATGCTTCTGACCTTGTATGTCTTGCAGCCGTAACCTGCGGCACAGGCGGCAAAATCAATATTGAGAAGCGGCCCCGTGAGCCTGCCGTTTTCGTCTCTGTGACGGAATTCGGTGGCAAGGTTGCCTATACCGTTGCTCATTTCAAGGTTGTTTATGCAGCCGAAACCGGAGTTATCAAACAGCATTACATTTATCTTGGCACCCTCCTGAAGGGATGTGACAAGCTCGGAGTGAAGCATAAGATAGCTGCCGTCACCGCAGAATGCGTAAACTTCCCTGTCGGGAGCGGCAAGCTTTGAACCGAGAGCGCCTGCAATTTCGTAGCCCATGCAGGAGTAGCCGTATTCCATATTATATGTATATCTTGCGTCCGTTGTCCACATTCTCTGCATGCAGCCGGGCAGTGATCCCGCGGCGGCAACCGCGATTGCGTCGGGCGCAATGTGTGCGCGGATATATGCGAGCACCTGTGTCTGAGTAAGGCACGAGCCGTACATTTTGATATATTCGGGAATTGTCTTTTCGTCACGCGCGGCAATGAGGGGCTTGAAGTCGTCGCCGTATGAATATGCGGCAAGGCGTTTCATCTCTTCATCCCATGCGGCCTTTGCGTTTGCTATTTCGTCGGTATAAGCTGTTTTATAGTTCATGCCGGCAAGCACCGCACCGAGAGCCGAAAGACCGAGTTTCGCGTCCGCAACACACTTTGCGGCATCGAGCTTATAAGCGTCGAAGCGGTCGGTGTTTATTGTAACGAACTTAACATCGGGATTTTGGAAAAGCGACTTTGAAGCGGTTGTGAAATCCGAAAAACGTGTGCCGACACCGATAATAACGTCCGCATCCTTGGCTATTGTGTTAGCGGCAAGGTTGCCGGTAACGCCGACACCGCCGAGGTTGAGCCTGTGAGAAGACAGCACGGAGCTTTTGCCCGACTGCGTCTCGGAGAACGGAATGTTGAATTCCTCGCAGAAGGCTTCAACCTGTTCGCCCGCTTCGGAATATCTTACGCCGCCGCCGGCGATAAGCAGGGGCTTTTTGGCGTTTGCGATAATCTCGGCTATATCGGAAATTTCGTCAAGTGACGGAACAATTCTTGTGATTTTATGAACTCTCTTTTTGAAGAATGAATCGGGGTAATCATAGCTTTCGCCCTCGACATCCTGACAAAGAGAAATGCAAACCGCACCCGTTGAGGCTGTGTCGGTCAGAACACGCATGGCGTTAATCATAGCCGACATAAGATGCTCGGGACGGGCAATTCTGTCCCAATATTTGCAAACGGCTCTGTATGCGTCGTTTGTTGTGACGGAGAGCGAGTCGCTCTGTTCAAACTGCTGCAAAACGGGGTCGGGCTGACGGGTAGAGAATGTGTCAGCCGGGAACAGCAGAAGCGGAACATTGTTAACGGTAGCCGTAGCCGCCGCTGTAATCATGTTGGCGGCGCCGGGGCCTATTGACGAAGAACACGCTATAATCCTGCGTCTGTTGTTCTGCTTTGCGAAGGAAGTTGCGGCGTGTGCCATACCCTGCTCGTTTTTGCCCTGAAAGACCTTGAGCGAACCGGGATTTTCATCGAGAGCCTGTCCGAGACCGCAGACAATGCCGTGCCCGAATATGGTAAAAATACCCTCGACAAATTTTGACTCTACACCGTCAAAGGACACATACTGATTGTCAAGAAACTTAACAAGAGCCTGTGCCGTAGTCATTACTGCCATATTTTCTTCTCCTCTTGATTATTTGGCGTTTACAATCCACTGATGTTCTTCACCGACGATACGGGTGGTCTTGTACCACGGGTCACCGTCAATGTGACGAATCATCCATACATAATACATTTCATAGCACGGAGCCGCCGCCTGTTCGTGATCCTTGCCGGGCTCTATGCAGCAATATGAGCCGTCGGTGCTTTTGAATACATCATCACCGAGATAGCACGCGCCGAAGCCCTGAGGCTTGTCGAAGCGATAGTAATAAACTTCGGGCTGAGGATGATGATGCGGCGGATAGCTCGACCAGCGGCCGGGCTGTGTGAAGACTTCGCCCAATACAAGATTTGACTTGGGGGCGTTGTCGTAGTCGAACATTGTGGACACGATTCTGTGACCTGTGCCGTTCCACTGACCCTTGCCGAACTCCTGATAAAGGCAGTTTTCGGGGGTGTAAAACTCAGCGGGGAAAACATTGTCGTTGTCGGTCTGCTCTACGATGATTTCGGCATCCTCGTCACATGTAACGGCGATTTTGCTGTTTTTTGCGACATGCAGAGCATAGGGCTTTTTCTCGAAGGGATTTGCTCTTTCGCCCGACTCGGTCCTGCCGTCAAAAGCAAATGTAACCTTGCCCTGAAGCAGCAGCACGGCCGTTTCGTTTTTGTCGTCGAGAATTTCGAGAGTCTCGCCCTTTTTCATTTTTTTAACATATATATTCATGTGCATATCGGCGTTTTTGCCGTTTATCTCGCACAGAACCTTTTTGCCGTTTGCGTCAAATTCGGGACGCTCAAACATATCCAATCACTCCGTTTAATTAAACTCTTGCGACCATTTCGCCGTATTCTTTCTTTTCGGCGGCTATGAAGTCCTCAACCTGCTTTACGCTCGGCATATCCTGAGAGCAGGCATGAGAAGCGACAAGCATAGCGGCTGAAGCGGAACCGAACTCGAGGCAGTCGATAATCTCTTTGCCCTCGAACAGGCTGAAAAGGAATGCGGAAGTGTAGCCGTCTCCGCCGCCGAAGGACTTGAGAAGCTTTACGGGGAAGGGCTTTATCGAGAAGCTCTGACCGTCGTTTGTGTAAGCGGTTGAACCCTGCTTGCCGTGAGTTACGATGCAGATTTTTGCGCCCTTTGCCTGCCAGTATTTTGCGGATGCGGCATCCGTGCCGTCGAGGTCCGTGAGCTTTTCGGCGAAGTCATACTCTTCACGTGAGCCGATGATAATATCGGACTGAGAAGCGACAAGTGAATAATAAACGGCGATTTCGTCATCGTTCTTCCAGTTGTATGCACGGTAGTCAAGAACGAAAATTACGGGGATGTTGTTTTTCTTGGCGAGGAGCATAGCCTTGAGAGAAGCTTCTCTTGAGGGGCTTTCGGCAAGGGCAACACCGGAGATAAGAACAGCGGCGCCCTGCTTTATGTACTCTTCGTCAATGTCGGCACACTCGAGCTTTAAGTCGGCGGCTTCGTTTCTGTACATAACGATGCTGCTCTCGGTCTCGCTCTTTATTTCGGTGAAGGTAAGGCCGATCTTTTCGCCGTTTTTGCAGCGGACGATTCTGGAGGTGTCAATTCCTTCTTTGTCGAAGAAATCGGTTACGAATGTGCCGAGCTGATCATCGGACACTCTTGCGAAGAAGCCGCACTTTTTGCCGAGACGCGCAAGACCGACGGCGATATTGGCGGGAGAACCGCCGAGATAACGCTTGAAGGTTGTGCTCTCATTGAGCGGACAATAATAATCGACAGGGTTAAGGTCAACCGCTACTCTGCCGACAAGAATGAGATCATACTTTTTGTTTTTGTCAAATTCGATATATTTCATATCTGTACTCCTTTGCGAAAAACTGGATTTTTCGGAGAAAATTATAAACTATATTTTTAATTTATTCAACCCAAATTTTGTTAATTTTATAATTTTTTAGCATATCACGCCGACTTTTTTGAGCAAAAAATCGACAAACACGACAATTCCGTAGATAATCGGCTGATGTGCAAGATAGATATAGAGGCTGTATTTTCCTATTTTCGGAAAAAGCGGCAGTCTGACACACCCCAGACGCTTTGCCGTGTTATTTTCTTTAACGGCATTATAGAAAAAATATCCCGCAAGACACATGAAAAACCACGGAAAAACGGCGAAGTAATCCGACGACACAAAACCGCTGAACGGAAAGCCGAAAAACGCCGTAATATAGTTCTTATACATTACCGTCGGCAGATAGAACAGCACTTTTTTATATGTGCCGACATAGGCGTAGTTCATTCTGTCGAATACCCAGAAAAGCAGAATATTCGCGACACACATTGTTTTGGGCGGCAGATGCTTTAACAGTCTGTCGAGCAGATACAAAAGCAGTCCCGACACAGCCATAAACGTCAGTATTCCGAAATATACAGGAGCATCGGGAGATACTATGAACGACACGCCCGTCACGGCAAGCCCCGCACAGAACAAAACGGCAAACCGCTTTATGTGATGTGATGAAAAATGAAAGCACAGCCCGGACAGAAAGATAAACAGTCCCGCGCCGAAATCACGGATAAACAGCAAAAACCAACTGTTCATTATCTTTTCGTAGTCAAAGCCGAAAACCGATACCACATCAAATATGGTGTGATAGATAATCATGCCCAAAATGCAGACTCCCCTCACCGCATCGATGAAGGGATATCTTACTTTATTTACATTTATATCGTTCTCGCTCATTTCGCCGTAGCTCTGTTCAGGAATGACAGGATATCGTCAAACACTCTGTCGTTGTCGTCCTCACACAGAATTGCGTGACGAAGCCCCGGATAGAGATAGACATCGGGGTCAAGTCCGTTCTTTGTAAGCGTATCGGCAAAATCTATTATGCCCTTGCCGAACATACCAAGGGGGTCTTTTGCGCCGGAAATTATAAGCACAGGGAGATTATAGGGCAGCGCTTCGATTGTTGAGGGGTTGCACGCGCGAAGAGCCAGATCGAAAAGTGAAGTTTTCATACCGGTGTCAGCCGGGGCGTTGCACAGCGGGTCGGCACGGTAGCTCTCGATAACGGACGGACTTTTCGCAAGCCATGACAAATCATCATCCTCGCCGAGCATAAGCTTTGTCACCTTGCCGAAAATATCGACATTGGAGCCGTTCTGCGGAAGAATATTGAGCACGGTCTTGACGGTATTGTCAAACGCCATCATCTGCCACGGAAAATGCACCGTGCCGCAGATAATAATACCCTTTAAGTCGGCGGCGAATTTTGACGCATACACTCTTACGAGCAGACTGCCCATTGAGTGACCGAGCATAAAATAGGGCAGCTCCGGGTAACGCTTATGCATTATTCTGTAAAGCGTGTTCATATCACGAAGCATGGTGACATAGCCGTCGGGCGGGCATTTGCCGAGCTCCTCGACTGAGTCAACCGATTTGCCGTGACCTATGTGGTCATTGCCGCAGACGATATAGCCGCAGTCGGCAAGAAAAGTCGCGAGTGCTTCATATCTGCCGACATGATCGCCCATGCCGTGCGCAATCTGCACAATGCCGACAGGTGCAATTTCGTCATTCTGCCATATTGACGTGTGTATCATGTTTATTCCGTTGTCGGAATGAAAATAGGCATCCTTCTTTATAATTGCCATGGGTTACCTCCGTAAATCAGTCGTCCCAGATATAAACTCTTGTTTCATAGGGTCGAAGTGAGAAGCCGTTATTGAGAACGGTGTTGTTTTCGTAGTTGCAAAGAGCAAGACGGCCGCCTGACAGGTCAAACTCCTCGGGAGCCTTGAAGCCCGTCGCCTTTGACGTGAACGAGCAGATGATAAGCGCCTTTTTGTTGTCAAGTCTGCGGACATACGCGAAAATCTCGCTGCTGTTTTTGCAGAGCTCCTCATATGAGCCGTAGATTATGACGTCGTTTTCTTTTCGGAACTTTATAAGCTGTCTGTAAAAATTAAGAATCGAGTTGGGGTCTTTTTCGGCAGCCTCAACATTTATCTTTTTGTAGTTGGGGTTGACAAAGAACCACGGCTTGTCGGCTGTTGTAAAACCGGCGTTTTTCTCGGCGTTCCACTGAACGGGTGTGCGGGCGTTGTCACGGGAAGCGTATTTTGTAAGCTTAATGGCCTTTTCCTTGCCGAGAATTGCCTTTGCGACACCGTAGTTGTTGATGCTCGAAACGTCAACATAATCGTCAATGTTGTCAAGGCCTAAATTGAGCATGCCTATCTCCTGCCCCTGATAGATAAAGGGCGTACCCGAGAGACACATATAAGAGACTGCGAGAGCCTTTGCGCTCTCTACTCTGTATGTGGTCGAGCCGTATCTGTTTATGACACGGGGCTGATCGTGATTTTCGATATAGAGGGCGTTCCATGCCTTGCCGTAAAGCTCCTTCTGCCAGTGTGACAGAGCCTTTTTGTAGCGTTTGAGGCTGAACTTCGTCTTGAACCAGCTGTAAGCGATGCAGTCCGCACCCATATGGTCGAAGTTGAACATCATGTTGAGCTGCTGATTGTCGCCCTCGGTTATGTGCTTAAGAGCGAGCTTTGTGGTCATCATGGGAGCTTCGCCGACGGTCATGCAGTCATATTTTGACAGAACGTCGTTTTTGAACTCCGAAAGATATTCTTCAAGATGCGGACCGTGAATGTAGTTTTCGATGCCGCACGCAACAGGGAACCAATAGGGGCTTGAGGGCAGCCCCTTACGCTTTGAAATGAATGTGATAACGTCCTCACGGAAGCCGTCAACACCCATATCGAGCCAGAAACGCATTATGTCCTTGACTTCTTCACGAACCTTGGGGTTGTCCATATTGAGATCGGGCTGTTCGATCGCGAAAAGGTGAAGGTAATACATGCCGTTTTCGGGGCAGTATTCCCATGCGGGGCCGGCGAAAGTGCTTGTCCAGTTATTGGGGCGGCGTTTGCCGTTTTTGCCCTTGCCCTTTCTCCAGAAATAATAGTCGAAATAGGGGCTTTCGGGACCGTTTTTCCTGCCGTCCAAAAACCACTCGTGCTGGTCGGAAGTATGGTTTACGACAAGATCCATAATGACACGAAGTCCTCTTTCGTGTGCGCCGTCAAGCACCGCCCTGAAGTCCTCCATTGTGCCGTATTCGGGCTGAATCGCACGGTAGTCGGCAATGTCGTAGCCGTAGTCCTTCTGCGGAGATTTATAGAGGGGTGAAAACCATATGGCATCAACACCCAATGACTTTATGTAGTCAAGCTTTGATAAGACGCCCTTAAGGTCGCCTATGCCGTCGCCGTTGCCGTCGCAGAAGCTGCGGGGCCATACCTGGTAGACGGACATTTCTTTGTACCATGATCTTTTGATTTCAGACACTTTTCTTTCCTCCTGAAAGCTGTTTTCTCGAATATGATTTTTGTTAAGATTTAAGCTGATGAAAAGAGCGGACAAATTAAGAATTAAGAATGCAGAATGCATAATTTCGGAAGACACTGCGTGTCTTGGATTATAGAGCTTCGCGGGGCTGAACTTTTGTATAAATCGGTAGTTTTTATCGGTATATTTATGACAATGCAGAATGAAGAATATCGCAATTCGTATATGTTTTTTCAGAGGTCTTTGGCGAAACAGCCGATGTTGTCGTAGGCGGCGGTGGCTTTGATATCGGATGAAGCATAGATGGCGGGGGTGGTTACACCGGTGTAGACCAGGACGCTTTTAAGTCCGTTTTTGCTGCCTATCGCAATATCGGTTTCAAGTCGGTCGCCGACAAAGGCAATTTCGTCTTTTCCGCATCCGATAAGGTGCGTTACATAATCAACCGTGTAGGCGTAGGGCTTGCCCATTATAAGGTCGGGGCTTCGTCCCGTTGACGCTTTTATGAGTGCCATAAACGAGCCGACATCCGGCATGAATCCGTTTTTGAGCGGACAGTTTACATCCGGGTGAGTTACGATATATTCTGCGCCGCCGGCTATGAAATTTGCCGCTTTGTCGAGTTTTTTGTATGTAAGCTCGGTATCAAACCCAACAACGACAATATCGGGGTTTTCTTCGGTGAGCGGTATCCCGGCTTCATTAAAATCCTTTGTCAGATTGTGATTGCCGACAAGATAAACCGTTTTGCCGGGGCGACCTCGTTTAAGAAAATCAATTGTAACGTGAGAAGAGATTATAACGCTCCCCTTTTTTGCGGGATAGCCTAATTTATTGAGCCTTTCGAGGCATTCGTTTTCGTCGTGTGACGAGTTGTTTGTGAAAAAGAAAAATCTCTTGCCCTTGTTTTTTACGGCTTCGGCAAATTCGAGTGCGCCGGGCAAAAGGCTGTCGCCGAGATAAAATGTGCCGTCCATATCGACTATATAACACTTTATGTCGGCAAAAAGTTGCGAGTTATCCATATTAACTCATTCGCCCCCATTCCCGTATATGATATCTTAGTTGCGGCGAAAAAGCAAGAACAAAAGCGGCAAAACACAAAAAAGGGTTGATTTTTATTTTTATGTGTGTTAACATTGTCAGCGTTATAAGTCAAACGCCGAGAACGGGAGAGTAGACCTGAAATTTTCGTCAGAGAGTATGTGCCGTCGGCTGAAAGCACATTCGCAAAATTTTTTGTCGAAGTTCACCCCGGAGCGGTGCCGCCGAAAAAGAGTAAGCGGCAACGGCCGATCACCGTTAAAGGATTGCCGAGAGTCCGTCAGTTATCAAGAAAAGACGGAAACAAGGGTGGTACCGCGGAGCATATTCTTCGTCCCTTTTTGCGGGGACGGAGTTTTTTTATTTTCCGCCGAAAAAAATGTAACATACGCAAATTTCATGAAAACGAAAGGATGACACAGCATGAAATCACAGCTTGAAGCCATACGCCAGAAAGCCGAAGATGAGCTCAAAAAGGTTGCCGAAATTCGTTCACTTGACGACATAAGAGTAAGATACCTCGGCAAAAAGGGCGAGCTTACGGCAATTCTTAAGCAGATGGGCAAATTAAGCCCCGAGGATCGTCCCGTTATGGGTCAGTTCGCCAACGAAGTAAGAAGCATGATAGAAAATGCCGTTGACGAAAAAATGAAGGAGCTTAAATCAAAGGCAAAAGAGGAACGCCTCAGGGCCGAGACACTTGACGTTACAATGCCCGGCAAGGCACAGCCCGAAGGACACAGACATCCTTTAAGCATCGTTATGGATGAAGTCAAGGATATATTCATCGGCATGGGCTTTAAGGTAGCCGACGGCCCCGAGGTGGAGCTTGATTACTATAACTTCGAAGCTCTTAATATTCCCGAAGGACACCCTGCGAGAGATACACAGGACACATTCTATATTACCGACAAGGTTCTGCTTCGTACACAGACTTCAGGCTGTCAGATAAGATATATGGAAGGTCACAAGCCGCCCATCAGAATGATTGCGCCCGGCAGAGTTTACCGTTCCGACACAATGGACGCCACACACTCCCCCGTATTCCATCAGATTGAGGGACTTGTGGTTGACAAGGGCATAACAATGGCAGACCTCAAGGGCAACCTGCTTCAGCTCGCAAAGAAGCTTTACGGCGAAAACACCGAGATAAGACTTCGTCCGCATCACTTCCCGTTCACGGAGCCGTCATGTGAAATTGACGTTTCATGCTTCCGCTGCGGCGGCAAGGGCTGCCCGATGTGCAAGGGTGAAGGCTGGATTGAGATACTCGGCGCCGGTATGGTTCACCCGAAGGTGCTTGAACGCGGCGGCATTGACCCCGAGGTTTATTCCGGATTTGCGTTCGGCGTAGGCGTTGAAAGACTTGCGATGTTCCGTTTCTCGGTTGACGATATGCGTCTTTATTACGAGAATGACACAAGATTTTTGAATCAGTTTTAAGGAGGTGCGGATAAATGGATCTTTCAAGAAGATGGCTGCTTGATTATGTTGATGTCGCCGATATCGACGACAAGACCTTTGCGGACGAAATGACACTGTCCGGTTCAAAGGTTGAATGCTACGGCAAAGAGGGCGAGGAACTCAAAAATATTGTCGTAGGCAAAATTCTCTCACTCGAAAAACACCCCGACTCCGACCACATGTGGATTTGCATGGTTGATGTCGGCGCAGACGTTCCCCTTCAGATTGTCACGGGCGCGCAGAATCTGTCTGTCGGCGATTATGTTCCGACCGCACTTGACAATTCCGTTGTTCACGGCGGCAAAGAGATAAAGTCCGGCAAATTAAGAGGCGTAGAAAGCTGCGGCATGCTGTGCTCTTTAGGCGAGCTCGGACTTACAAAGCATGACTTCCCCTATGCGATAGAGGACGGCATTTTCGTACTCGGCGACGACTGCGACAGAACGCCCGGCAAATGCATCAAAGAAGCAATCGGCTTAAACGATACGGTTACCGAATTTGAAATCACACCCAATCGCCCCGACTGTCTGTCGGTTGTGGGTCTCGCGCGTGAAGCCGCCGTTACATTCGGCAGAAAGCTTACCGAGCCCAAAACGACATACAAAACCGTCGGCGGTGACGTTAAGGAGCTTTTGCACTCCGTTACAATCGAAGCGGCAGACAAGTGTTTCCGTTATGCCGGCGCGGTTGTCAAGAACGTTCGTGTTAAGCCCTCACCCAAGTGGATAAGAGAGAGACTAAGAGCCTGCGGCGTTCGTCCGATAAACAACATTGTCGATATCACAAACTTTGTAATGCTCGAGTACGGTCAGCCGATGCACGCCTTCGATTTAAGATATCTTGACGGCGGCAAGGTTATCGTCAGAAACGCCAGGGAAGGCGAAAGCATAACAACACTCGACGGTGTCGAAAGAAAGCTCTCCCCCGAAATGCTCGTTATTGCGGACGAAAACAAGCCCGTAGCCGTTGCCGGTGTAATGGGCGGCGAGTATTCGGGAATCATGGACGACACAAACACAATAGTATTTGAATCGGCATGCTTCTATGGCCCGTCAATCAGAAAAACAGCAAAGAAGCTCGGTATGCGTACGGAAGCGTCGGGCAGATTCGAGAAGGGTCTTGACCCCGACGGATGCCTCAAGTGCCTTGACAGAGCGCTCTCACTCGTTGAAGAGCTTGACGCGGGCGATATAGTTGAGGGCGTTGTGGATATGTATCCCAATCCCAGGAAGCAGACTGTGCTTGAGTTCTGCCCCGACTGGGTAAACAACTTCATCGGCATTAACGTAAGCGCAGACGAACAGAAGAAAATTCTGACCGACCTTGAGTTTGAAGTCAAGGACGGCAAGATATATGTTCCGTCATTCAGAAGCGACGTTGAGCACAAGGCCGATATATCCGAAGAGATAGCCAGATTCTACGGCTTTGACAAAATAGCGGTTCGTAACCTTCAGGGTGAAGCGGACGGCGGACTTAACGACTTCCAGAAGTTTGAGAAGCTTATTGTCAACAAGTGCATTTCGCTCGGTCTGTCCGAGATTGTCACATATTCGTTCATAAGCCCCAAGGCATACGACAAAATAAATCTCGCCGCGGATTCACCGCTCAGAAAGTGCGTTGTTATTTCTAACCCCTTAGGCGAAGACACGGGCGTTATGCGTACATCGATGATTCCGAGCATGATGGACACGCTTTCAAGAAACTACAACAACAGAAACCTGTCCGCTTATCTTTTCGAAAACGGCAAGGTATATATTCCGAAGGGTGTCGATGAGCTGCCCTATGAGAACAGAACAATCTGTGTCGGCATGTACGGAAGCGGCGTTGATTTCTTTGAGCTTAAGGGCAAGACAGAAGCACTGTTCGACTGTGCGGGCATTGCGGAATACGATGTTGAACCGGTAACGGACGACCCGACATTCCACCCCGGCAGAACAGCCGAATTTACCGTTAACGGCGAGCGTATCGCAATTTTAGGCGAAATTCATCCGGATGTAGCCGAAAATTATTCAATAGACACAAAGGTTTATGCGGCAAGTGTTTCGCTTGACAAGCTCTATAAGCTTTCGAACATCAAGAAGACATATAAGCCCAGCCCCCGCTTCCCCGCTCTTACAAGAGACCTGGCGGTTGTGTGCGACAGAATTACACCCGTGCTGAAACTCGAAAAGGTTATAGCCAAAGCTGTCGGTGAGACACTCGAGCACATTTCACTGTTTGACGTATATCAGGGCGAACAGATCGAAAAAGGCAAAAAGAGTGTTGCGTTCAGCCTGCGTCTGAGAGCCGCCAACCGCACAATGACAGATGACGAAGCGGATGCGGCAATGAAGAGGGCTGTTGAGGCGCTTGAGAATATAGGGGCAAGCCTTAGAAAATAAGGTCGACTGCTTTCAACGAGTTCAAAAAAAAGGTGCAAGGATCAATTGGCTTTGAGTGTGGAGTGTGAAGAGTGGAGTGTGGAGTCAGACTTCGCATAATCCGATATTTCCTGCTCAGCACTGACTGCAATTAAAGGCATCCCCCGACAGAATTATATTTTTGATGAGACCTGCCGTGTTGAGGATTTTCTTCGCACGGCGGTTTTTTGTGTGATAATTGTGCTTTAGCTTTTGCGAAGCTTTATAAATCCAAGGCACACAGTGCCTTCCTTAGCCCCCGACCCCCCCGACCCCCGACCCCCGGTCCCTTTTCATTCTTCTCGGCTAACCATATAAATTTAAAATATCTATTGATTTTTGTGTTTCTCCGTTGTATACTCTACTAATAAGCATAGTATTTTATAATACTTATCGAAAACGGAGGTGTTCCAGATGAGCGAAACAAAAGAAATTAAGCTCGCCGGCCAGAATGAGGCGGAGGTTAAGCGTATTATTCTTACTGTGTATGACGCTCTTAAAGAAAAGGGCTATAATCCCATCAGCCAGATTGTCGGCTATATTCTGTCGGAAGACCCCACGTACATTACCACTCACAACAACGCAAGAAACCTTATCCGCAGAGTAGACAGATTTGAGCTTCTTCAAATCCTTCTGCGTGACTACATTTCGTCGGATAAATAAAAAGCTTCTTTAGGGTTTTTGCAGATAAAATCGGTATTTTGCGAAGCTTTACAATCCAGGACACAAAGTGTCTTCCGACAATGCATTCTTAACTATGCATTCTTAATTTTAAAAGGACGGTATTACAATGGCAAAGAAAGACGGCCTTCTTATGTACAAGGGCTATCCCCTTGTAAGAAACGGCAAAACAATTTATTACGGCAACAGCTATGACCCGTTTGTTGTTATGATTCAGATAGCATCGACAAAGCAGTCCGGCGACCTTGAAATCGCCGACAAGGTTCTTATTCAGCTTCTGAACACCGACCCCGATGTTCGCCCCAGAGAACGCATTGTCAAAAAGAGTGAGAAAAAGGGTCTCTATGCCGCAATGGACATAGCAGAGGTCTGGCTCACAAGAGCGAACGCAGGCAAATAATCTGATTAACTCAGCCGTCGGTTTTCTTTTCGGATTTCGGCGGCTGTTATTTTAGGAGGAAGACAAAATGAATAAGGCAGAACTTGTTTTCAAGGCAATAGATGTTTTCGGCGAAGCTCCGCAGAATGCCGTTCACTACCCCGGCATAGTAAGAGTGCAGAACATTCCCTATGCCGATACATCCGAAAAATTCACGATCGGCGACCTTTATTTCAAGCGTACGATTCTTAATGACGGCAAGCTTCATCCCGTGCTTTTGTATATTCACGGCGGCGGATTTATAAAGGGCGACAAGGATTACAGAGTTACAAATTCCGAGTTTTATGCATATCACGGCTATTTTGTATACAATATTGACTATCGTATGCCTCCCGAAGTGCCGCTTACCGACAACTTCGCAGACATTATAAACGCCATAAACTTTATTCCGGAGCTTGCGAAAACATACAACATTGACCCGAAAAAGGTTGTTGTATCCGGTGACTCGTCGGGTGCGTTCCAGACGGCCATGCTTGCCGCAAGCGCGTTTGACGACGAATTAAGACAGGCACTGTCCCTCCCCGAGGTTACATGCAAGCCCGCCGCCCTCGCTCTTATGTGCGGTATATACGATCTTGAACAGCTCTTGCAGGGTCCGCGTCTTTTCGGCGTAATTCCCGAGACCGCAAGCCTTATGATGGGCTTCAAGGTCAAGAACGACATGTCGAACATAAACGACTATGAATATATAAGATACATCTGCCCCGTACACCTTGTCAACCCCGACTGGTGCCCGACATTCATCACATGGGCGGAAGAAGATATCATCTGCGTCGGTCAGGGTCCGTCAATGGCAAAGGCACTCGAAGAAAATAACATAAGAATGGAAAAATTCTATGTCAAAGGGCTTATCCGCAACCATTGCTATCATCTTATGATAAATCTCCCCTCTTCAAAGGAATGTATGAACAGATGCGTTAAGTTCCTCAATGAGGTTCTTGACAATGACGACCCCGAAAAGGATGAAATCGTCATCAACGAGAAAATGAATAATGTTGAGCCCGAAGATGAAGTCTCAGAAGAAGAGAACAAAACCGAGGGCAGCGAAGAATAATTCGGCATCCTTATCCCTGCCGCGAAAGAGGTGTTTTTGTATGAAAAGAATAGTTACAATTCAGGATATTTCATGCGTCGGCAAATGCTCGCTTACAGTTGCGCTGCCCGTCATATCCGCCTGCGGAATAGAAACTGCGGTTATACCGACCGCCGTTCTGTCAACGCATACGGCTTTTAAGGGCTTTACATTCCATGATCTTACAAATGAAATAAAGCCCATAACGGAGCACTGGAAAAAAGAAAACTTCGGATTTGACGCAATATACACGGGATATCTCGGTTCGTTTGAACAGGTCAAGCTTATGAGCGACTTTTTCGACGACTTCAAAACGGATGACAATATTATCTTTGTTGACCCCGTAATGGCGGATAACGGCGTACTGTACCCCGGTTTTACGCAGGAATTTGCCGACGAAATGGCAAAGCTCTGCTCTAAGGCGGATGTAATAGTTCCCAATCTTACCGAAGCGTGTTATATGCTTCACAAGGAATATGTAGCAGAGGGCTACACAAGAGAATATATCACCGATATTCTTAAGGGACTGTCAAAGCTCGGCGCGAAAAATGCCGTGCTTACGGGTGTCAGCTTCCAAAAAGACAGAGTCGGCGTTATGGGATATATTAGCGAAGAAGACAGATTTTTCGAGTACTACACCGCAAGAATCGACGCAAGCTTCCACGGTACGGGCGATGTTTTCGCGAGTGCGTGCGTGGGTGCGATGGTCAGAGGGCTGACACTCGAAAATTCACTCAAGACAGCGGCAAACTACACCGTTGACTCGATAATAAAGACAATGTCCGAGCCGAACCATGTGACATATGGGGTAAATTTTGAGCAGTCGATACCGATGCTGCTGGGTGAGCTTGAGAAGAACAAATAATCTGTCAGGGGCCGGGGACCGGGTGTCAGGGGCCGGAGGCTGAGGAAGACACTGCGTGTCTTGGATTTATATAGCTTCGCGGACTATCAGCTCTCGACAAAATAATATAAAAAAATCCGCCTTCACTTACAAGAAAAGTGAGGGCGGTTATATTTTTATGATTCGATTTGCGTTCAAGGAGGAGGCAATATCCGTAAATCCCCCTTTAAGTCGAGAGTTTATTTTATGTTATTCAGCCAAGAAGCGGGGTCATCAAGCTTTACGGCAACTCTGAGCACTGCACGTGCATCGGCTACGGAAACATCATCAACGAAATCGACGTTTGCCGAGAGAAGTGACAAGCCCTTCAAGGTGTCAAGTTTAACGGCTGCACGAAGCACCAGGCGTGCGTCGGCTACGGTTACCTGACCGTCATTATCCAAATCCCCTATGACTACTATATCTCTTTTTATTGATTTGTTATTCGAAAAAGTTTCATACTGCATTCCGGTTAAAACAATACCCAACTGTATTTTGGTTCCGTTATGATATATTGTCGCCTTTTCATTTGTCCGGGAAATAATTTTGTCGACATCTACCCCGGGAACAACGTATACATAATTCAAAGCAATTTTTACATTTTCTCCCGAGCTGTCGTCTGAAATGTTATCAATGGACTTGAAATAGAATGCGGGGCGTATGCCATTTCCGTCTAAGCTATCAAAAAGTTCAAACCCGTCTTCGGTGTAGCCATATGCATTTATACCGCAGCTCGAGCCGAAAATACCTGCTGTGCGAAGAAGCCAGGCAGAATTGCCGTTATCAAATACACGAAGCCCCTGCGATTTTGCATATGAAGAACCCTGTGCGTACCTCGTGGAAACATTGCCCGATTCGTCCTCAATTT
>CAVFUV010000002.1:0-29463 GCA_963625735.1 bacterium | reverse complement strand
GATTAAAAAATTATAAAAACGGTTGATTATATTTTCGCATTGTGCTATACTTACTTGTATTTTGAAATAATCTGCAAAAGAGGTAAATTTCCCGTGAAAACTTTATCATCAATGACACGTGACGAGCTTATCGCATTCGGCAAAGAAGCCGAAAAACACTATAACGAGCTTATGTCCGAAAAAATAAACATTAACATGGCTCGCGGCAAGCCGAGTGCAAAACAGCTCGATTTGTCCGAACCGCTTTTTAATCTCACTTCCGCCGAGTGCGGTTATTTTTCCGAGGACGGCACCGATTGCCGCAACTACGGTGTCCTGTGCGGTATCCCCGAGTGCAGAAGACTTTTCGGTGAGCTTATGGGCATGCCCGCAGACAATATTATCGCTTGCGGCAGTTCGTCCCTTAACCTTATGTTCGACTATTTTTCACAGTGCTATTCTCACGGTGTCGCAGGCGAAAAGCCCTGGAGCCGGGTTGACGGCTACAAGATTATTGCCGTTGTTCCGGGATACGACAGACATTTCGGTGTGGCGCAGTATTTCGGCGCTCAGCTTGTAAATGTCAAGATGACAGCCGAAGGCCCCGATATGGATGCAGTTGAGGAGCTTGTAAAAGACCCCACAGTCAAGGGTATGTTCTGTGTTCCAAAATATTCAAATCCCGACGGTATAACATATTCCGACAAGACAGTTGAACGCCTCGCCGCCATGAAGACAGCCGCAAAGGACTTTAGAATCATATGGGATGAAGCGTACATTATTCACGACCTCTATGACGAGCACGACGAGCTTGCAAACGTTTTCGATTACGCCAAAAAATACGGAACGGAAGACAGATTCTTCGCCGTTGCGTCCACTTCCAAAATCACATTCCCGGGTGCGGGTATTTCCGCAATTGCCGCAAGTGACGCAAATATAGCGGAAATCAAAAAGCGTCTTACTTCTCAGATAATCAGCTATGACAAGATAAATCAGCTTCGTCACGCTTATTTCTATAAGACGGTTGACGACCTTAAAGCACAGATGAAACGCCACGCCGAAATCTTAAGACCGAAGTTTGCAAAAATGTGCGAGGTGCTCCACAGCGAGCTCGGCGGTCTCGGCATCGCATCGTGGACAGACCCCAAGGGCGGCTATTTTATAAGCCTTAATGTTGACACGGGTTCTGCACAGTATGTCGGCAAACTCTGCAAGGAGTGCGGCGTAACGCTCACGGGCGTCGGCGCGACATATCCCTACGGCAAAGACCCCGACGACGCAAATATAAGACTTGCTCCTTCCTGCCCCACAGTCGAAGAGATAGCAAAGGCGGGCGACGTTATCTGCACAGCCGTTAAAATGGCGGCCGTAAAAGAACTGCTCGGAGAATAAAAACAACAGCGGGAGGTGCTTTGTATGTTCAGAATAGGTCACGGCTACGATGTCCACAGGCTCGTTGAAGGGCGGCGTCTTATTTTAGGCGGAGTCGACATTCCGTACGAAAAAGGGCTTTTGGGTCATTCCGACGCCGATGTTCTCACGCATGCCGTGTGTGATGCGCTTCTGGGTGCCGCCGCCCTCGGAGACATAGGAAAGCATTTTCCGGATACCGACGATAAATATAAGGGTGCCGACAGCATTATGCTTCTTAAGCACTGCGTAAAGCTCATCGGTGACGCAGGCTGCAAGGTAGGCAACGTTGATGTTACGCTGATAGCACAGGCACCCAAAATTTCGCCGTACATTGAAGAAATAAGAAAGAATCTGGCTGCTGCACTCGAAACGGACCTGTCGAATGTCAGCGTTAAGGCGACAACGGAGGAGGGGCTCGGATTTACCGGTGAAAAGCTCGGTATTTCATGTCACTGTGTCGCATTGTTAGAAAGAATTTAATCTTGGTGGTGTAAAAAAATGATAGCCGAAACAATAAAAACATTTCTTCTGCAGCTTAAGGATGTGTTTGTGAATTTTAATTTCTTTTCAGACACGCTTGATATCCTTGTGGTTGCATTGATAGTCTACGCGATTATCGTGCAGATGAGAAAGACTCAGGCCATACAGGTAGTAAAGGGCATTGTGTTCCTCGCTTTAATCTACGGTGTTGTATCACTGCTCGGCATGAGCACAAGCACATATTTCTTCAGCAAGCTGTTCAGCGATATTCTTATCATCTTTGTAATTCTGTTCAGCGGAGAGATAAGACAGGCGCTTGAGCTTATCGGCAAACGCAAAATCGGAACAAAATTTTCGTTTTTCGAACAGTCCGAAGAGAGCGTTGATGTTGACATGATAAACTGCGTATGCAGAGCATGCGGCGCGATGGGCAGAAACAAGGTCGGTTCGCTTATACTCATTCAGAGAGAAACATTTTTGGGTGACTATATGAAGCAGGCAGTGCCGATTGACGCACAGATTACATTTGAAACACTGTGCAGCATATTCTATCCCAAAGCACCCCTTCACGACGGCGCCGTAATACTCAAAAACGGCAGAATTGTCGCCGCAAGATGCGTGGTGCCGCTTAAGAATGACCGTGAGATTACCGAAAACGTCGGCACACGTCACAGAGCCGCACTTGAGGCAAGTCTCAATTCAGACTGCATTGCTGTTGTGACAAGCGAAGAGACGGGCACAATTTCAATTGCCGTTGACGGTCAGCTTATAAGAGGCTTTACCGACAGCGAGCTGCGTGAAGAACTCGGCAAATATCTTCTTTCAGACAACAGCAAGAAAAAAGACAAACAGACCGAAAAAGAGAATAAGAAAAAGGCAAAAGAAGAGAAAAAGGCCGCCAAGAAAAACAAAAAACAGGCAGAAAAGACTGAAGATGCAGAAGAAGTAACCGCCGTTGAAAATACCGAAACGGCAGAGCCCGAGCAGAGTGAGACTCCCGCCGAGCCCGAAAAGACCGAAGCGGACACCGAACCGACGGAAGAACCCGTTGAAACTGAAAATACTTCCGAAGAAAACGGCGAAACCGAGAACGGCGTTGCCGGCACAGAACAGACAGCCGACGAAAACGAAGCAAAGGAGGACGACGAAAATGACTGATGAAAAAAAATCAACAAAACAAAGCGAATCATTATTTTCACGCTTCCTTGAAAACAACAAAAGAGCTTTTGTATTCTCGATTATAGTTGCCGTTGTCTGCTGGTGCATAGTTTCGATGTTTCAGACACAGGACACCGAAAAAGTAATAAAGAACGTTCGTGTTCAGCTGGCACTTGAAGGCAGTCTGCCCTATAACAACGGTCTTGAGATTTTCGGCGAGCAGGATTATTTTGCCGATGTCACCGTACGCGGCAAGAGCTATCTTATCAACGACAGCTCCATAACGGATGAAATTACCCTCTCGGCTTCTCTCTCATCCGTCAGCACCGCCGGAACATATAACCTGCCCATTACTTATTCCGTTAAGAATAACAACATAGAGATAACCAATATTTCAAAAACCTATATAACCGTCTATTTTGACGAGATGGTAACGAAGGAGTTTGACCTTGTAGAAGAAGTAAAAACAGGCGACAACTACAAAATCGCCGACGGCTACAAGGCATCCGACCCGACACTCAGCGTTGACAAAATCACGCTTAAGGGTCCGGCGCTTGAGATAAACAGAATTACTTCCGTTAAGGCAGTCGCGACAATCGACAAGGAGCTTACCGAAAACGAGGCGTTTGAAGCGACAATTGTGCCCGTAGGCTCTGCCGAAAATATCGATTTTTCACATGTTACAAAGGCGGACGACACCAAGGTCTATATCAACATAAATCTTACCGCGTCGGCAGATGTCACACCCATTGTTACATTCACAAACGCGCCGAAGTCATACAGAGATACGCCCATTGAGTATACGATAACTCCCGATACTGTGAAAATGAGCGTAAACACAGGCGACAATAAGACAAATAACGGTCAGGTGTCTGTCGGCAGTATTGATTTCAAGGATATTAACAACACAGTCAATACATTTACATTCAAGACCTCCGACGCGAACTTAAGGTTTGAAGACAATGTCGAGGAGTTTACCGTTACAATAGACGCTTCCAAGATGGCAAAACGCTGGATGGAAGTATCGGTTGAAGCGGGCGATGTCGAGCTGCCTGAAGGAGCGGAAATTGTCACGAAGTCAATTCAGTCCGTTCAGATAGTCGGACCAGAGGCATCCGTCATGCCGATAACATCATCGGAAGCGTACGCCGTGCCGAACCTTGACGGCATTGAACTTAAGCAGGGTGAAAATACCGTTCCCGCAAAAATTGTTCTCAAGACACTTACCGACAGCTGGGTAAGAGGGGACTATACGATTGTTATTAATGTTAAATAACAGCCGAAAAGGAGTTAGCAAGGAGCAGTTGCAGGAGTGGTCAGTATTCAGTATCCGGTGGCCGGTGGCTGAGGAAGTCCTGCGGACTTGATTTATATAAGCTTCGCAAACTTTTAGTCAGGATTTTTTTTTGACAGTTTAATTGCTTGTGTAGCTTTATAATCCAAGACACAAAGTGTCTTCCGAAATTATGCATTCTTCATTATGCATTGTTTTGCTTCTGTAAAAAGCTTATACAGTTAAATTGATTTTCGTAAAGTCGTAAGATTATATGCCTGGTGAAAGAGGGTGAATTGATGAAAAAAGGGTTGAGAGCGGTTCTTGCTGCGGCTGTCGTTTTTGTTGCTGCGGTGCTTGCGGGATGCTCCGATTACAACGTTTTTTCCGTCGATTCTCTTCTTAAGCCGCCGAAGCTTACGGGTGAAAACACCGAGCTGCAAAAGGTGTTCGAGGCCGATGTCGGTGCTAATGCGTCGCTTGTTCGCCCTGTGTCGGGTGACTACCGTTCGGCGTATGTGCTTTATGACTACGACGGCGACGGCACAAACGAAGCCATAGTTTTCTACACTCCAAAAGACACCACGGGCGAAGCGAGAATACATTTTCTTAAATATGATTCCGATAAAGAAACATGGAATTCTGTTGCGGACCTGAAAGGCAACGGCACATCCGTTTACAGTGTTTCGTTCTGCAATTTCGACAATGACGGCACAAAGGAAATTGCCGTTGTGTGGCAGTTTTCTGACGGCAACAAAGAAAAGTCGCTTGCCGTTTACAGACACTGCGAGCCTTCCGCCAATGATTCCAACGGCTTTAAGAGCATAGCCACTGTCAGAATTACCGATTATTTTGCCTATGATATAAATTCCGATGACAGTGAAGAGCTTATCTATACTTTTATCGACCCTGCGGAAGAAAACCCGGCGGTGCTTCTCAAGTGTGCCAAGTTCTCGGTTGAAACCGAGCTGTTCGAGTCCGTAAGTGAAGTAAATCTTGATAACAGAATTTCGGGTTTTATGTCGTACGCACATGATGTCCAGGATGAAGGATATGTATTTTATTTCGACGCTCAGATAGGCGACGGAAAATATATAACCGACATTGTTTATTTTGACAATGAAAAATCGGCATTTGTACGTCCCGTTGACGAGAGGGGAGTGCCGCTTAGCGAAAAGACCGTCACTTCGCAGTATACAAAAAGCGAGGATGTCGACGGCGACGGCATTGTTGAAATAGCAAGGCAGAAAATTCTCGATAACTCCTATTCGATTTCGGAAGAGGGCGGCACAAAGGACGCGATTTACCGCACAGAGTATTTCCACTTTACGGGGCTGTCATTCAAAAGCATGGGCAGCTATTATGTCTGTGACGATTTGCGGCTTCGCATAAAAATCGACAGCTACTCCGAATACGCCGACATTATATATGATGTATATAACGGACAGATAAAATTTATCGAGAAGAAAGAGAATGCCGACGAAGAAGACGACCTGCTGTTCAGAGTCTATCTTTCGAGTGACGACAGCAGACATTCATCCGGCACATCCCCGGTGCGTGTGTCGGTGACAGACCTCGGCAAAACGCATGAACTTGATTTTGATACAATAAAACAGGATATAGATTATTTCGGAGACCAAAATGAAACGGAGTGAACCCGATGAAAAGAATACTTGTTGCCGAAGATGAAAAATCAATACGCGATTTTATAGTAATAAACCTCAAAAGAAACGGCTATGATGTAGTGGAAGCCGACGACGGTGAAAAGGCATTGAGACTATACGATGAAAACAACGGCAATTTCGATGTCGCTCTGCTTGATGTTATGATGCCCAAGGTTGACGGAATAGAAGTGTGCAAACAGCTTCGCAAAAAGAGCAGTACGATAGGCATTATTATTCTTACCGCGCGCACACAGGAAATGGACAAGGTAACAGGTCTTTTGGTCGGTGCCGATGACTATGTCACAAAGCCGTTTTCAACTTCCGAGCTTATGGCGAGAATTGATGCCGTTTACAGGCGTGTTACCGTAAACAAGGAGTACGCGCGAGAGAGCAAGGACAGGGGCAATGTCATAGAGCTCGGCGAGTTTGTGCTTAACCTCAGAAGCCGTACTCTTACAAAAAACGGTGCTCCGATTGAGCTTACTCAGGTTGAATTTCAGATAATGGAATATTTCTTTACGCATCCAAACACTCCGCTTGAAAGAAACGAGATATTAAACGCCGTGTGGGGAAATATGTACTACGGCGACGACAAAGTGGTCGATGTAAATATAAGACGGCTTCGCATGAAGATTGAAGACAACCCCTCCGCACCCCGTCATCTTACTACAATATGGGGTGTAGGATATAAGTGGATAGAGTGATGAAGAAAAAAGAACGCAAGCCGCTTATAAAGAGCGGTATCACCGCGAGGTGGATTCTTACAACGATTATAGTTATAGCGCTTATTCTGGCTGTTATAGCTTCAATTATTACACTTTCAATCCGCACATATTATTATGATACGGTAAAAAACAAGCTCAATTCCATGGGCCAGAGCAGTACCGTGGCTGAATTTTTCGGTGGATACATAGACTCTTCCGCCGAGGTATTTGTTCAGAGAGCGCAGGAGTATGTCGAAAGCTTCGGCGATATAAACACAGCCGAGGTGTGGATATACAACGGCAAGGGCGAGGTGATAGTTACCTCCACCGGATTTGCCGCCGATGATAACGGCTCGAAGGACTACAATACAGCGTATAATTCCGACACGGGTATGGCAATTGCAAAGGATTTCCTGCCGTCCGGTGAGCATGTTATGGCGCTTACCGTTTTTCTCCCAAAAACAAAGGGGCAGTCAAACGGTGCCGTACGATATATAATTTCTCTGCGTGATATCGATAAACAGGTGTTCAGAGTCGCGCTGACCGCAGGTGCGGGCTGTGCTTTCGCCTTATTGCTTGTTATATTTTCGGGACTGTTTTTTATTCGCTCCATTGTTGGGCCCGTTAAAAAGATAAACGAAGCGGCAAGACGGATAGCCGCAGGAAACTATACCGACAAAATCGACATTACAAACAGATACGATGAAATTACCGAGCTTTCGGAGTCCATAAACTACATGACGGACGAGATAGAAAAAACCGACCGTCTCAAAAATGACTTTATATCAACCGTTTCACATGAGCTTCGCACGCCCCTTACGGCGATAAAGGGCTGGACGGAAACTCTTATGAGCGTCAACGAAGAAAACAGCGACCCCACATTAAATGAGGGCTTAAAGGTTATATTAAACGAATCCGAGAGGCTGTACTCCCTTGTTGAAGACCTGCTTGACTTCTCACGAATGCAAAACGGCAAAATGTCGTTAAGACTTCAGAAAATAGATGTTCTGGCGGAGCTTGACGAAGCCGTATTTGTGCTTCGTGACAGGGCACACCGTGAGGGAATAGAAATATTTTACAGTGCACCCGATTACCCCGCGCCTGCCGAGGGCGACCCCGACAGAATTAAGCAGGTGTTTGTAAATATTATAGACAACGCCATAAAATACACTCAGCCGGGCGGAAAAATCGCCATATTTGCGGCACTTATGCAGAACTCCGTAAAAATAAGCATAGCGGACACCGGGTGCGGTATCTCCGCCGAGGATCTGCCGCACGTCAAAGAAAAATTCTATAAAGCGAATAAATCCGTAAAGGGCTCCGGCATCGGTCTTGCCGTGTGCGATGAAATTGTCACAATGCACAAGGGCGAGCTTGAAGTCATTAGCAAAGAGGGCGAGGGCACAACAGTTATTGTGACGCTCCCCGTTATTCCGTTTAATCCGACAGGAGGAAAGGAAAATCAATGAGCAAAGACAGCAGAAATCCCGAAATAATCCGCAAGACATCGGTCGGCGGTCAGGCACTCATAGAGGGCGTTATGATGAACGGCCCCAAGGGTGCGGCACTGTCCGTCAGAAATACAAAGGGCGAAATCATAACCGAATTTATGAACATAAAGCACGCCCGTGACAAGGTTAAGTTCCTCGGTTGGCCCTTTATAAGAGGCATTGTTAATTTTATCGAATCCATGATAATCGGCTACAAATCCCTTATGCGTTCGGCGGATCTGTCGGGACAGATGGAGGACGAAACCGACCCCGAAAAAATGAGCAAGCTCGACCGATGGCTCAATGACCATATGGGTCCCAAAATGTTTGCCGCCATAACGGGTGTCGCGTCCGTTTTGGCTGTCGTTATCGGCATGGGACTTTTTGTGTATCTGCCGACATTTCTTGTGGATGTAATCGATGAGCATCTTTTCGCAAGCTCCCTTCAGAAATTCCACGCGCTGTTTGAAGGACTTATGCGTGCCGTCATAATTGTTATATACATGTGGACCGTATCAAAAATGAAAGACATTCACCGTGTGTTTATGTATCACGGTGCGGAGCATAAGACAATATTCTGTTACGAAAAAGGTCTTCCCCTTACAGTCGAAAACATAAGAGGCTGCCGCCGTTTTCACCCGAGATGCGGCACAAGCTTCATATTTATCGTGCTTATCACAAGCATTATCGTGTCGTCGATTGTGTCGCTGATTTTTCCGCAATTGACCGAGTCTTCAAACAGAATCATATGGATTTTCGTAAAGCTTATTCTTGTTCTGCCCGTTGTTACCGGTATAAGCTATGAGCTTATAAAGTATGCGGGTCGTCACGATAATATACTCACTAAGATTTTCTCCGCTCCGGGACTGTGGATGCAGAGAATTACCACAAAAGAGCCGACGGACGATATGATAGAAGTTGCAATTGCGTCCGTAAAGGCCGTTATAACCGACAACCCGGAGGATGACACTCTTGTCTGATACATTATCCTCAATTCTTAAAGAGGTAACATCAAGGCTAAAAGAAGCAAATGTTAATAACGCCTTGTATGAAGCACGGGAAATGCTTTACTCCGCATTTTCGGTTGACAGAATAAAGCTTATTCTGTATCCGGATACGACTGTCGACGCAGACAGAACGGCTGTGTTTTTCGATATGATAAACCGCCGCGTTTCGGGCATTCCGCTTCAGTATGTCTTAGGCGAATGGTCATTTTACGGCAGACGCTTTTTTGTGGGCGATGGTGTGCTTATCCCACGTCCCGAAACGGAACAGCTTGCGGATATATGCATCGAAGTGATAAAAGAGCACTCTCTTAAAACGGTATATGACTTATGTTCCGGCACGGGGTGCATAGGCATCACAATCGCAATCGAATGCCCCGATACGGATGTATATCTGTTTGAGCTTTACGATGACGCACTTTTTTATCTCAAAAAGAATGTCGAACAGTATAAGCTCAAGAATGTTCATGCTGTTAAATATAATGTAATGTCACCGCCGCCGAAAGATATTCCGACACCCGACCTCATTGTTTCAAACCCGCCGTATATTCCGAGAAACGAAATGGACACCCTGCAGGCGGAAGTAAAGCTTGAACCCGCAACTGCCCTTGACGGCGGCACAGACGGACTTGATTTTTACCGAGCCGAAAGGGAGCTGTGGGTTCCGGTGTTAAATCCGTACGGCTTTTATATTGTCGAATGCGGCGAAGAACAGCCGCCCGAAATTTCCGATATGCTCGAAAAATACGGCAATCCCGTAACAATGGAAGATATGTACGAAACAGAACGGTTTGTGTGCGTGAGAAAAGACAGGCTAAAATAATTAGCAATTAGCAGTTAGCAATTAGCAATGAAAAGGGGTCGGGGGTCAGGAACCGGGGACCGGTTTAATAGGAAAACGCTAAAGCGTTTTGGATTATAAGCTTCGCCTTTTGCGTAGCAACTCCACACTCCACTCTCCACTCTCTACACTTTCTCCCGGCTTACGGACTCTGACAACAATAAAACCTATCCTTGAAGGGAAGATTATTTTGATTAGCTACATAATTCAATTTATTTCCGGCAAACTTGAATTTTATGAAATCGCAATATACATCTGCGCTCTGGCGTTTATCGTAATCTGCTGTTTCCCCGTTCACGAGAGCGCGCACGCATGGATGGCGTCAAAATTGGGCGACGACACCGGCCGCCTTTCGGGCAGAATATCATTAAGCCCCAAGGCACACCTTGACCTGTTCGGCACGCTTATGATTGTGCTGTTCGGATTCGGTTACGCAAAGCCCGTGCCTGTCAATATCCGCAATTTTCCGCCGAAAAAGAGAAAGCTTTATTTCGCTCTCGTCGCAGTGGCGGGACCTGTGTCAAATCTGATATTGGCAATATTCTTTTCGCTTCTCAAGAACGCGACAAACGCGATTTATGTAAACGTTTCGGCGTTCCCCGAGTCAATTGCCATAGCCGCATATACGTTCTTTGCGTATGCGTCAATGATAAACGTATCTCTGGCGGTGTTCAATTTTATCCCCATTCCTCCGCTTGACGGTTCACGTGTTCTTACGGCAATTCTTCCCGACAGAGTTTATTACAAAATAATGCAGTATGAGAGATATTCAATGTATATTCTCTTCGCGATAATTTTTATCTGTGACAGACTTGATTTTTCGCCGCTGTCAACCCTTACAAGCTGGGTTTGTTCCGGTATTGATTTTATCTGCCGTCTGCCCTTTGCGGCATTCTTATGATTTCGGAGAACTGATGGAAACAATAAAATATAAGATAGAGGTTTTTGAAGGCCCTATGGATCTTCTGCTTCATCTTATTTCAAAGCATAAACTTAATATTTACGACATTCCGATTGTGGAGCTTGTTGAGCAGTATACCGACTATATACGGCAGATGAAGGAAGCCGATATGGACGTTGCGAGCGAATTTCTTGAAATGGCGGCACGACTTGTCCATATAAAAAGTCTCTCTCTGCTGCCCGTATACGAAGAAGCGGAGACACTGCGCAAGGAATTAAGCGGTGAGCTTATAGAGTATGCCGAATGCAAAAAGGTTGCCGAACAGCTCTCGACCCGCACGGGCGGTTTTGATAATATCACCCGTCCGCAGGAAAAAATCGAGTGCGATATGACATATACCAGAATTCACGACCCCATTGAGCTTATAAACGCCTATATGAAGGTTGTCGGTCGCCGACTTAAGCTTATTCCGCCGTCAATTGACGTGTTTAAGCCCATTGTCGCGAAAAAGATTGTTTCGGTCTCGCTCAAAATAAAGTCCGTCTGCGAGATGCTTTCAAAAAAAGGCAAACAGAAGCTCGATGATATTTTCAGAAGCTCCGAGAGCCGTTCCGACATGGTTGCCGCTTTTTTGGCGGTATTGGAGCTTGCCAAAACAAAGCATATACATATAGACGGTGACGGCGACAATGCCGAAGTCGTACTTTTGAAAACACCGGAAGGAGAACTCGATTTTGACTGATGAAAATACAATAGATCTCAAGCATTCGATTGAAGCGGTCGTGTTCGCCTCGGGTGACGCACTCGAAAGAGCAAGACTTATAGAGGCGTTCGGCTGTTCGCCCGAAAAGCTTGACGAGGTGTTAAGAGAAATAAAAGACGACTACGACAGAAATAACAGTGCCGTTGAATTATTGCTCTTAGGCTCAAAGGTGCAGTTCGCGACACGTGCCGAATACGCAAACGCCGTTCGCACAATTCTCGATATGAAGAGAAATCAGCCTCTGTCTTCTGCCGCTTTCGAGGTGCTTGCCGTTATCGCATACAACCAGCCTGTCACAAGATCGTTTGTAGAGCAGGTCAGGGGAGTCGATTGCGGAGGCGTAATCAACACTTTATGCCAAAGAAATCTGATAGAAGAGTGCGGAAGACTTGACTTACCGGGTCGACCTTTGATATACTGTACTACAACGGAATTTCTAAAGTGCTTCTGTATGTCCACTTTAGCGGAACTGCCGGAGATACCGGATACCAAATCCGCGGCGGCGGCACTCGAGAACATACATAACGAAAGCACCGGTGTCGAAGGTCAGATATCCATTCTGTAATATAAGGGGTGACAATGTGATTGTACTTAAAATAATCGGTTGGATTCTTTTGGGAATACTCGCCCTTATTATTGCCGTGCTGTGCGTCAGGGTAACCGTTATAACAGAATATTCCGACAAAACAACATCATTGGCTCTTAAGTGGCTGTTTATAAATATTCCGATTTATCCCAAGAAAAAATCCGAGAATAAGCCCGAAGAACCGAAGTCCGAAACGCCCGAAGCTCTGCCCGAAGGCACTGTAACAGAGGACGCTCCTCCCGAAGAAGTGACGCCCGAAGAAACGCCCGCCGAAGAAGCGGCGACGGAAGAAGTCACCGAAGAGAAAAAAGAGCCCGAAAAGAAAAAGAGCAATCCGCTCGATCTTCTGAAAACTCTTTATGAAGCAGAGGGCATTGACGGACTTATAGAAATCGTCAAAAGAGTATTTTCTTATCTCGGCACATTTTTCGGCGGTCTGTTAAGAGCGTTTATAGTTGACGACCTGCAGCTTGATGTTCGCTGTGCAAAAAAAGACTCCGCAAAGACGGCGATTTATTACGGCGAGGTCTGCTCGACACTGTTTCCGATGCTGGGCTCTCTGGCATCCGGCACAACGCTTAAAAAATACGATATAAACGTATATCCCGATTTTCTCGCACGTTACAGCGAGGCATCATTTTATATTAAATTCCATGTTGTTCCGATAAGACTTATCGGCATTACGCTTGCTCTTGTCTTTAAGCTCATATTCAAGGTGCTTATAGGCTTGATTATAAAAATCTCCGGTGCAAAGAAAACCGGCGCACCGACAGAGCAGAACACAAAACAGTTAGAAAACACAAATAATATACGAAAGAGTGAAATTGCAAATGAGTGAGAAAACAGCATCAGGTATTCTTTCCACCACAATCGAAAAGGTTCGTCAGCTTGTTGACGTAAGCACAATCGTCGGCGAACCCATCAAGCTCAGTGAAGAAATCACCGTAATTCCCGTATCCAAGGTTACATACGGCTTTGCTTCCGGCGGCTCCGATTTTCCGTCAAAGAACGGCAAGGAGCTTTTCGGCGGCGGAGGAGGAGCGGGCATCACAATAAATCCCGTTGCTTTCCTTGTGCTTAAAGACGGCGAAGTTACGCTTAAGCATATCACCGCAAACGACAACGCGGCAGAGCGTATTGTCAATATGGTTCCCGATATCATCGATAAGGTTACCGGCACTGTCGACAAGATTAAGGGCGGCAAGAAAGACGACAGCACTGCGGAATAATTCCGTAACAGAATAAATATCAAAATAAAGGTTGAGGGTCAAAAAAATCAGTGTACCGTCAGCCTTTATGGTGCTATATAAATCAATTCTCCTTCCGTGGTTTTTCACGGGGGAAGGTATGGTCACTATTATGAACGAAACTGTAAGATTACAAAAATTTATAGCCGAGTGCGGAATTACATCAAGACGCAAGGCGGAGGAGTATATCGCCGCCGGCAAGGTCAAGGTCAACGGTCATGTCGCCGAGATAGGCGAAAAAATCGACCCCAGGCACGACACCGTTGTTTTCTGCGGCAAAAAGCTGACCCATGCGGCAACGGCACACAAATATATAATGCTCTATAAGCCCCGCGGATACGTCACCACAATGTCGGATGAAATGGACAGAAAGTGCGTGGCGGAGCTTGTGGCGGATATACCCTGCCGTGTTTACCCTGTCGGCAGACTTGACAGAGATTCCGAAGGGCTTCTGCTTCTGACAAATGACGGCAATTTCGCAAACGCCATGACACATCCGTCGCATCATATCGCGAAGGCGTACCGTGTAAGTGTCCGCCCGAAGGTTACCGACGAGCAGATTACCGTGCTTACTTCCTCCATGATGATAGACGGAAGAGAAACATACCCTGCGGACGTAAGAGTTGTGTCGAACGAAGACGATAAGTCCGTTTTGGAAGTCATTCTCTATGAAGGACGCAACCGTCAGATTCGCCGTCTGTGCGAAGAAGCGGGGCTTGAGACCGTCCGTCTTAAGCGTGTGGCTATCGGTCAGCTTACCTTGGGGCATCTTCGCCCGGGGGAGTACAGGGAGCTTACAAAAGATGAAGTTTCTCTGCTTAAAAGACAATCCGGCAGATTTTAATAACGGAAGGTGCATCACATGACTAAAAGTATGACCGGATACGGCCGTGCTGTCGGTTCAGCCGACGGTTTTACGGTTACGGTTGAGATAAAAAGCGTAAACCACAGATACTTTGAGTTTTCTTCGAGAATTTACCGTGAATATTCTTTTCTTGAAGAGAAGCTTAAGAGCTTTCTTAAGGACTATATTTCCCGAGGCAAGGTTGACTGCAGTGTGCAGATTGAGTGCGAGCGTGATGACAACTGCACGGTTGAAGTAAATCATTCGCTTGCGACGGGCTACATGGCGGCATTCGATGAGCTGTGTCAGAAGTATCATCTTTCAATGGACAGATCTGTTGAAATTCTTACTTCACACCCCGATATTTTTACAGTTCGCAAAAATCCCGCGGATGAAGAGACAGTCTGGAATATCGTAAAATCCGTTGCGACCGAAGCGGTTGAGGCGTTTACGAAAATGCGTGAAGTCGAGGGCGAAAAGCTTAAGGCCGATGTTCTGAGCAGAGCCGACACCATCATAAAGAATGTTGAGTTTATCGAGGCCCGTTCACCCGAAACGGTTAAGGAATATAACGAAAAGCTCAAAACTCGCATTGCCGAGCTTCTGGCGGACGCAAACGTTGACGAACAGCGTCTGCTGACCGAAGCGGCGATTTATGCCGACAAGGTCGCGGTGGACGAAGAGACCGTACGCCTCAGAAGTCACATTGACCAGCTTCATACGCTTTTCGAGAGCGAGGAGCCCATCGGCAGAAAACTCGATTTTCTTGTACAGGAAATCAACCGAGAGGCTAACACTGTCGGTTCAAAGGCTTCCGATATCGAGATAGCCCGCAAGGTTATCGATATAAAGGCCGAGGTCGAGAAAATCAGAGAACAGATTCAGAATATAGAGTAAACGGAGCGTTTTTATGAGGCTTGTTAATATCGGATTCGGCAATCTTGTAAACGAAGACCGCGTAATAGCGATAGTCAGCCCCGACTCCGCACCTGTAAGAAGAATTATTCAGAACGCCAAAGACTCGGGCAGGCTCATTGACGTGACCCAGGGACGAAAGACCATGTCCGTGGTGTTTACCGACAGCGAACATGTAATATTATCATATCTTAAGCCCGAGCAGGTCACAAAAAGATTTGAGGACGATACCGAAGAGGAACAAAACGGAGGTCGGCAATAAGATGACAAACAACAAAAGACGGATTTTTGTACTCTCCGGGCCGTCCGGATGCGGCAAAAACACCGTATATGATGAACTTAAAAAGATAAATCCCGATATAGCTCAGACCGTGTCCGCCACAACAAGAGCGAAACGAAGCGGCGAGACAGACGGCGTTGATTACTATTTTATTCCCCGTGAAAAGTTTCAGGAAATGGTAAAAAACGGCGAGTTTGTCGAATATGTTCGTTACGGCGACAATTTTTACGGCACGCTTAAGCGCGAAATAGAACGTCTGACCGAGCAGAACAGAATCGTTATCCTGATAATCGAGGTAAACGGCGCCGCCAACATAAAAAAGCTGTTCCCCGATGCTACTTCGATATTTATTCTTCCGCCGTCGTTTGATGAGCTTAAAAAACGCATCATAGGACGCGGCACGGAGCAGGACGACGATATAAAAAAGCGTATCGAGCTTGCAAAAGAAGAGCTTACATACCAAAACGCATACGACTACCGTGTGGTTAACGATAATCTTGCGGACTGCGTAAACGAAGTCTGTGACATAATAAAAGGAGTTAAATAAAATGATTAACATTGATTTGAAAGAACTTATTAAAGACGATCTCAGCAGATATGCTCTTGTTGTCGCCGTTTCAAAGCGTTCAAGAGAAATTGTCGACAAGGCAAACGCCGAAAAGGAAATTCTTGTCGAAAAGCCCGTAAGCATCGCAATCGGCGATTTTCTTACAGGGGACTGCACCGTTGACGCAACCTCCGTTGAAGAAGCACACGAGGAAATATAACCCAAGGTGGCGGTCTTTAATGTGAAAACGGTGCTTGTTGCCGTTGACAAATGTTCATACGGCTTCGACAGGCTGTTTACATATCTTGTTCCGAATGAGCTTAACGAAAAAATACATTGCGGCAAGCGTGTTACCGTGCCCTTCGGCAGGGGTGACACACTGCGCCTCGGCATTGTGTTTGAAGTAAAGGACATTGAAATCACCGTCGAAGAGCAGGACAGGCTTAAATTCATCCGTGATATCCTGGATGATGAGCCGCTTCTTGATACCGAGCGTATTCTGCTTGCGAAGTGGCTTGTCGACAGAACATTCTGCACATATTTCTCTGCGGCAAAGGTTATGCTTCCAGCAGGGGCATGTGTTCTGATGGAAAATATATGGACACTGTGCGATAATATCCCCGATGAAGTTTTGTCCGATTTAACGCCCGCCGAACGACAGATATATCTTTCGTTTGACAAAAAGCACACTTCAATTAAAGAAAAAGACTTTATAAAGATGCTGTCCTCCGACAATGCGTCATATGTCATAAAAAAGGCCGCAGAAAAACATATTATCACAAAAGAAACTTCGGTCAGTGAGCGTGTAAAGGCTCTCTCTTGCCGAAAGTTCACGGTGACGGATGACACCGATTTGTCGACACTCTCCGAAAAGCAGTATTCCGTTGCGGAGTTTTTGCAGAATAACGGCTCGGCGACGGCAAAGGAAATATGCTATTATACGGGTGTCGGACTGTCGGTATTAAACACCATGCTCAAAAACGGTGTTCTGAACGCCTTTGAAGAGCAGGTGCTTCGTGCCCCGAAGGCAGAGCCGAGAACCCCCAAGGGCAAGATTAAGCTTTCAGACGAACAGCAGAAAGCATATGAGACACTGTGCGATTTATACGCGTCCGAAAAAAGTGAAACAGCCCTGCTTTTCGGTGTCACCGGGAGCGGCAAAACGGGCGTTTATATGGAGCTTATCGAAAGGGTTGTGTCCGAAAATAAGGGCGTAATTGTGCTTGTGCCCGAAATTTCTCTTACCCCTCAGTGCGCGGCGCTGTTTTCGGAGCGGTTCGGAAAAAAAATCGCTCTTCTTCACAGCGGACTTTCAATCGGCGAACGCTTTGACGAGTGGAACAGAATAAAAAACGGTGACGCGTCAATTGTAATCGGCACAAGAAGCGCGGTGTTTGCTCCCGTTAAAAATCTCGGTCTTATCGTGGTAGACGAGGAGCAGGAACACACATATAAATCCGAAACATCCCCTCGCTACAACGCCAAGGATGTCGCGCGTTTTCGCTGTGCATACAATAACGCAATGCTGCTTCTGGCATCCGCAACTCCGTCAATCGAGAGCTTTGCCAAGGCAAAGGCGGGCAAATACGCTCTTATTGAGCTTAAAAACAGATACGGCACTGCGGCTTTGCCCGAGGTTCACACGGTCGACATGACAGATAAATCCGTCCTGGAGCATTTTCTGTCGCTGTCAACTCCGCTTATAAAAGAAATAGAAAAGAATAACAATGCGGGGCAGCAGTCGATTATCCTCGTAAACCGCCGTGGCTACAACACATTTGTTGTGTGCCGTGAGTGCAAGCGAGTGGTAACCTGCCCCAATTGCAGCATTTCACTTACATATCATTCCGCAAATAATCGCCTTATGTGCCACTATTGCGGCTACTCCGTGCCCTTCAGCACAAACTGCCCCGTGTGCGGTGCGGACAATGTCAGATATTCGGGCTTCGGCACGCAGAAGGTTCAGCAGGAGCTTGAATTTCTTTTCCCCGATAAAAAAATACTCAGAATGGATGCCGATACCACTACCGCCAAAAATGCCCACGACAGAGCGTTGACAGCTTTTTCGGAGGGCGAGTACGATATCATGATAGGCACTCAGATGGTGGCAAAGGGGCTTGACTTCCCGAATGTTACTTTGGTCGGAATTGCCACTGCCGATTCCGCGCTTTTCGGCGATGATTTCAGAGGCAGTGAACGTGTCTTCGATTTGCTGACACAGGTTGTCGGCAGAGCGGGTCGAGGCACTTTGCCGGGGCGTGCCGTAATTCAGACCGTAGCTCCCGAAAATGATATAATTCAGCTTGCGGCAACACAAAATTACAGTACATTTTATGATCAGGAGATTATAATAAGAAAAGCTCTGATATATCCGCCGTTCTGCGATATATGCGCGATAAGCTTTTCGTGTATTGATGAAAAACTGTGCGACAGGTGCGCAAATGATTTCTTCGGTCGACTGTCAAAAACGGACACGGCAGACAATACCGTAAAAATGATAATTTTAGGTCCAATTGCTCCCAAAACCGAAAAAATCAACAACAGACACCGCCGCAGAATTACAATAAAAACGAAAAATACAGCCGCCTTCAGAAACAGACTTTCATTTATTCTGAAGGAGCTTTCAAATGAAAAAGAATACAGAACAGTCTCGATTTTTGCGGATATGAATCCCGAAACCTGCGACTGAAACGGAGGAAAACAAAATGGCTTTACGCAAAATCAGAATAGATGATGACCCGATTTTAAGAAAAAAGAGCCGCCCGGTTGAAGTGTTTGACGACAAGCTCGGCATGCTTCTTGACGACATGAGAGAGACACTCAAAAAATCCGGCGGTGTAGGTCTTGCCGCCGTGCAGGTCGGCATACTCAAAAGAGTTGTGGTAATTGACCTCGGTGACGGTGTAAAGGAGCTTGTAAACCCCGAAATAATCGAGCGTGAGGGTGAACAGCGTGAGGTTGAGGGCTGTCTTTCGCTCCCCGGACGCTCAGGCGTAACAATCCGCCCCATGACCGTTAAAGTAAGAGCGCAGAATCGTGAGGGCAACTGGGTTCTTTATAAAGGCTCGGAGCTTGCCGCGAGATGCTTCTGCCACGAAATCGACCACCTCGACGGAAAGCTGTATATCGATACACTCGCTCCGGGGGAGAAGGTCTATAAAGACGAATAATGTAATTGGCAATGTAAAAAAGTGGTCAGTATCCGGTATCCGGTGGTCAGTGAAGCTCCGCGGATATAAAACTTGATTTCCGGTAAGGGCAATATAAATTGCGTAGCTTTATAATAAAAAAGGTTTTCGGTGATTTCCTTGTTTGCTGAACCACCGGCCACCGGATACCGGCCACTGGCCACTTTGCAGTAAAATAATAAGGAGAAACAATGCTAAACATAATCTTCATGGGTACCCCTGATTTTGCGGTGCCGTCGCTTAAATTTCTGATAAATTCCCCGGACTATAATGTGGTGCTTGCCGTAAGTCAGCCCGATAAGCCCGTCGGCAGAAAACAGGTTCTGATGCCGACCGCAGTAAAACAGACTGCACTTGAAGGCTCAGTTGAAGTTTATCAGCCCGCGACGCTTAAGTCCGATGAAGCATATGAAAAACTGGCTTCTTATAATCCCGATTTTATAGTTGTTGCGGCATACGGTAAAATTCTGCCTCAGCGTGTGCTTGACATTCCGAAATACGCCTGTGTTAATCTGCACGGCTCACTGCTCCCGAAATACAGAGGAGCGGCACCCATTCAGCGCAGTGTCATAGACGGCGAAAAGGAGTCGGGTGTCACGACAATGCTTATGGCGGCGGGGCTTGACACCGGTGACATTCTGCTTGTACGCAAAACGCCCATTGATAAATATGAGACGGCAGGCGAGCTTTTTGATCGCATTGCCGATATGTGCCCGGAGGTGCTTGACGAAACACTTAAAGGGCTTGCCGCCGGCACGCTTAAGAGCATTCCGCAGGATGACTCTCTTGCCACCCATGCCGCAATGCTCAACAAAGAAGAAGCCGTTATTGACTGGAATAATCCTGCTGAAAAAATTCACAATCTTATAAGAGGCACCGATCCGTGGCCCGTAGCCAGAACATATTATGACGGCAGAATATTAAAGCTTTTCGGCTCGGATTTTGTCTCGGATAACTCGAATAAGAATACAGGCGAGCTTTTTAAGCAAGGTGCTGACGTATTCGTAAAATGCGGTGAAAATTCCGCCCTTAAGCTTAAAGATGTCATGCCGGAAGGCTCAAAAAGAATGTCCGCACAGTCTTTTATAAACGGACACAAGGACGCCGAGGGCAAAATTCTCGGCTGACAGTTTATTCAGAACGGAGGAAAAAATATGCTCGGTCATTCACTTTATTATTCATCGGAAAGCTTTATGCTTTATATTGTGCTTGTTCTGCCCGCATTCATTTTCTCGATAATTGCGCAGATTATGGTGAAATCCGCTTTTTCATCTCAGTCAAAGATATACTCAAGAAGCGGCTACTCGGGTGCTCAGGCGGCACAGGAGGTCTTGAGATATTACGGTATCAATAATGTTCAGATCAATATGTGCTCCGGCTCTCTTACAGACCATTTCGACCCGAGAACAAACACTATAAGCCTTTCGGAGTCGGTATATAACTCGACATCCGTTGCGGCTATCGGTGTCGCATGTCACGAGGCAGGTCACGCCGCACAGTATGCGCAGAATTATATTCCGATAAAAATAAGAAATTCGATTATCCCGGTTTGCAAAATAGGCTCTTATGCCGGCATTCCGCTTGCGATACTCGGCTACTTTCTCTCTTTTGAGCCGCTTGTTTTAGTCGGTCTCGGACTTTATTCGTTCATCATGATTTTTCAGCTTGCGACACTGCCCGTTGAATTTAACGCCAGCAGACGAGCGATAAAGGTTATCGAAGAAACAAGACTTCTGCCGAACAATGAAGAGTTAAACGGTGCAAGACGTGTTCTGACAGCCGCCGCAATGACATATGTTGCCGCTCTCGCTGTCGCACTCGGAAACCTTCTTCGATTTATCATCATGTTTACAAACAGACGGGACAGACGATGAAGAACCCGACGGCAAGAGAACTGGCTGCGGAAATTCTTGTTTCCGTTGAAAAAAACGGTGCGTATTCTTCTCTGGCGCTTAATGACGCACTGAAAAATGTTGAGCTTAAAGAGGCACGTGATAAAAATCTTGTGTCCTCTTTGGTGTACGCCGTAATTGAGCACAGGCTGACTATCGACCTGTGCCTTTCGTCGTTTTTAAAGCAGCCGTTAAAAAAGCTTCATCCCTTGGTTCTTGCGCTTTTAAGGCTCGGTGCGGTGCAGATTCTGTACTTTGACAAAATCCCCGTAAGCGCCGCAGTAAACGAAAGTGTGAATATCGCGAAAAAAAAGCATTTAGGTTACGCCGCCGGCATGATAAACGCCGTGTTAAGGCGTGTGGCAAAAGACGGTTTAACTCTCCCCGACAGCAACAGTGTTGACGCGCTGAGTGTAAGATATTCCTATCCCAAAGAGCTTTGTTCGCTTTTCGCGGAGCAATTCGGAAACGACGAAGCCGAGCGGATTTTTAGGACATACGAAGGCAGACGCCCGATTTTCATAAGAGTAAACACACTTAAAACGGACGAAGATACACTCATAAAAACACTTGAGGAATGCAATATTACAGTCGGCAGAACAACGCTTAAAAACTGCCTTCAAATAAAAAATTTCGGCGATATAACTTTAATTGACGCATTCAAAGACGGATATTTCTATGTTCAGGATATGTCGTCTCAGACCTGTGCCGCTGTGCTCGGCGCAAAACCTTGTGACTATGTAATCGACTGCTGTGCCGCTCCCGGAGGCAAGAGCTTTACGACTGCCATGTATATGAAAAACTGCGGCAGAATCGTGTCGGGTGACATACACGAACACAAGGCGGAGCTTATAAAAAAGACAGCCGAGCGTCTGGGTATAAGCTGTATAGAAACATATGTCGGCGATGCCGCAAAAATGCCCGATGACTTTAAGGGTGCGGACAGAATTCTCTGCGATGTACCCTGCTCCGGTTTCGGCGTAATCGGCAGAAAGCCCGAGATTAAATATAAAGATCTGTCAGAGGTCGCCGCGCTTCCCGAAATTCAGTACGCGATATTGTCGCACTGTTCTTCGCTTCTTAAAAAGGGCGGACGGCTTGTATATTCAACCTGCACATTAAACCGTGCCGAAAATCGGGAAGTGTGTGAGCGTTTTTTATCAGAACACAATGATTTTTCCGTAAGCACACATGACACATATAAGAATTTATGCGGCGAAAATGAATTTGCCGAGATTCTGCCGACCGAAAACGGCGGCGACGGATTCTTTATAGCATCGTTTGAAAGGACCTCCGAATGAAAAAAGATATACGCTCGTTTACTCTCCCCGAGCTTCGGGATGAAATAAAAAACGCGGGACTGCCCCGATTCAGAGCGGAGCAGATCTACCGCTGGCTTCATGTCGCACATGTCGAGTCGTTTGATGAGATGACAGATTTGCCTAAAAGCCTCAGACAGGAACTTAGTGACAATTTTGTCATATTTGGCTGTGCTATTGAAATGAAGCTCGTTTCGGAGTATGATAGTACCGTAAAATATCTGTTTTCCCTTTATGACGGCGAGGTCATAGAAACCGTTCTGATGAAATACAAATACGGCTACACCGTCTGTGTTTCTTCGCAGGTCGGGTGCCGTATGGGGTGCAAATTCTGCGCATCGACCTTAAACGGTGTTGTGCGAAATCTGATGCCGTCCGAAATTCTGGGGCAGGTTTACGCCGTTGAAAATGATAATAACATTCGAGTTTCACATATTGTTATGATGGGCATGGGTGAGCCGCTCGATAACTATGACAATGTTCTGCGTTTTCTGTCACTTATAACGGATGAAAACGGCAGAAATCTCAGCATGCGTCATATTTCTCTGTCAACCTGTGGTGTTGTTCCGAAAATATATGACCTTATGGAGAAAAATCTTCAGCTTACATTGTCTGTGTCGCTTCATGCTCCCAATGACGCGATTCGCTCGTCAATGATGCCCGTTAACAAGGCATACAGCATCGACAGACTGCTTGAAGCGTGCAGAAAATACACAAAGGCTACTTCCCGCCGTATTTCTTTTGAGTACGCCCTTGTAAGAGGAGTAAACGACACACCGGAATGTGCCGCAGAGCTTGCAAAACGCCTTAAAAATATGCTCTGTCATGTTAATCTTATTCCGGTGAATGAAGTTAAAGAGACCGAATGCAAAGAAAGCTACCCCGAAACGGTTAAAAAATTTGCCGAGATGCTGTCGTCAAAGGGACTTAACGTTACCGTCAGACGAAAGCTCGGTGCGGATATAAATGCGGCATGCGGACAGCTGCGCAGAAGCCATGCCGCCAAAAATACAGCAACAGGAGAAACAAATTGATTTATTCATGTGTTACGGACAGGGGCAAAAGACGCCCCACAAATCAGGATGCCTGTTTTGCGGCGATAATGCCCGACAACATTTCTTGTGTCGGTGTTGTCTGCGACGGAATGGGCGGTGAACACGCAGGAGATATTGCCTCCGATCTTGCCATAAAGACGGTATCGCAGCGGCTTTTAGGCGGATGGAGAAAAGAAATGTCCGAAGCCTCAGTCATAAATCTGCTGACGACAGCGATAAACGCCGCCAACATTTATGTGTATGATGAGTCAATGTCGCACAGCGAATACAGCGGAATGGGCACCACAATTGCCGCCGCCGCAGTGGTGGGCGATAATCTTATCACGGCTCATGCGGGCGACAGTCGCTGTTATGTCTTTAACGGCACTCTTAACTGCCTTACAAAAGACCACTCGATGGTTCAGGAAATGGTTGACGCCGGAACGCTCACAAAAGAGCAGGCACGCAATCATCCCGACAAGAATTATATTACACGTGCCCTCGGTGTCTCGGAGCATCTTGAGCTTGATTTTGACACTCAGGTGTTAAACCCGACCGACAAAGTCTTAATCTGCAGTGACGGACTTTATAACTTCATAACCGATGAGCGCATAGCCGATATACTTGTCGTTACAAAGACTGCGGATGCCGCAAAGGCGCTTGTTGATGAGGCCAACAGAAACGGCGGCGGAGACAACATTACCGCGATTGTTATTTCACTCGAAAAGGAGAATGACCATGAATGATAAATATCTGAACCGAGTTCTCGGCGACCGCTACGAAATCAGAGAAATTCTCGGAATCGGCGGCATGGCTTATGTATACAAGGCCTATGACAGAGTGGATGACAGAATTGTTGCGGTTAAAATTCTCAAGGATGAATATCTTGCAAATGAGGAGTTTCGTCTGCGTTTTAAGAACGAGTCCAAGGTTATAGCCGTTTTGTCGCATCCCAATATCGTCAAGGTCTATGATGTCTGCTTCGGCGATGACCTTCAGTATATCGTTATGGAATATATTGAGGGCATCACACTAAAAGAATATATCGAGCGTCAGAAGGTTGTGGAATGGAAGGAAGCTCTTCATTTTGTAATTCAGATACTCAAGGCTCTTCAGCACGCCCACGACAAGGGCATAATTCATCGAGACATAAAGCCGCAGAACATTCTGCTTCTGCCTAATGCAAATATCAAGGTTACCGATTTCGGCATAGCCCGTTTTAACAGAAACGACGGCCGCGCATATCCCGAAAACGATGCCATAGGGTCTGTTCATTATGTAAGCCCCGAGCAGGCGACAGGGGAGTATACGGACGCACGCAGTGATATTTATTCCGTCGGCGTGGTTCTTTATGAGATGCTCACGGGCAAGCTGCCGTTTGACTCCGACAGTGACGAATTTGTCGCCGAGATGCAGATAAAGGACGACGCTCCGAGCCTTAGAAGCATAAATCCCGATATTCCGCTCGGACTTGAGCAGATTACACTTAAGGCAATGCAGAAAAATCCCGACGACAGATATCAGTCCGCCGCAGCGTTTTTGCTTGACCTTGACGAATTCAAGAAAAATCCAAATGTTGATTTTGAATATTCGTATTTTACGGATTCAAGCCCCACAAAGCACATTACAGCCGAAAATATTCTGCGTACCATTCCGGCAAAGAGCCACAGAGATATAGACAATAACTCCGATGATTATGAGGATGACGACTCCGATGACGATACAGAGGAAGATTCGACCGGCAACAATATGCTGCCCATTCTGATAGGTGTCGCCGTTGCCGTTGTGCTGATTTTTATAATAATTCTTCTTATCGCCTTTGCCGACCCCATCAAATCCGCAATCAAGGGCAACAACAGCAGCACCGCGGTCGTGACCGAAACGAACGCCGACGGCGAGGTTGTTACCGAAGAAGAAAAGGAAGGCTTTTTCGATAAGATTAAAAATCTGTTCTCCGGAAATAAAATCGAAGTGCCCAACCTCATCAATATGACATATGAGGAAGCGCAGGAGAAATATCCCGATCTTGCGTTTGAAGAGCAGTTTATCTATAACACCACATACGATGACGGCAAAATCTGCGAGCAGTCACCCGTTGCGGGCAAAAAAGTGTCCAAGGATACGGTAATTGTCGTAAAGGTCGCTTCAAAGGGTGAGATGATTCTGATTAAATCCGTAAAATCGCTAAATTACGTAGAGGCCGAAACTCTGCTCAAATCTTCGGGTTTTGAGGTTGTTCTTGTACCGGTCACAAGCGATGACAAGGACGCAAAGGTTAACACCGTGCTCTATACAGATCCGTCCGAAAATACATACGCACCCTACGGTCATACTGTTAAAGTATATTACGCCTCCGACAAGGCGGAAGACGGCAAGGTAAAGACTCCCAATGTAATAGGCGACCAGCTCAGTGTCGCAAAGCAGAAGATAACCGCGGCGGGACTTCAGGTCGGTGCCGTAACATACGATTCATCCGCAGCGTCGCTTAAAGACTATGTTATAGGACAGTCAATCGAAGCGGATACCGAGGTAAATTCCGGCGTATATGTAAATATTGTTGTCGGCAACGGCATTCCGGCATCCTCAACTGCCGAACTGTCTGTTACCGTGCCTTCGGTTGATGGTGCTACGGCGGATATAAAGCTGTATCTTAACGACAACGCCTATGACGTTATAAGCAATGTAAAGCTTGACGGCTCAAAGATTGATGTTAACTTCACCGGCACAGGCTCCGATAATGAGTTTAAGATTTATATCGGTACCGATCTGCTTTACAGCGGCAAAATCGATTTCACACAGTCGCCGCCGCTTGTAAGCAACGCCATGTCGTATTCATATAATTACAAAACCACTCTTCCGAATGTTGTAGGCAAGACAGAGAGTGAGGCAAAGCAGATTCTGTCGGATGCTTTCTTTGACAATGTCTATGTGACGATGGATTACAGCGATTCCGTACCTGCCGGCACAGTTATTTCACAGTCACCCGTAAGCAGTTCGATTACGACTTACTCGACGACTACTACCGTTACGATTGTTGTAAGTCTCGGCAGTGCAAATCAGACAGACAGCACCGAGGTGTCATCGACGGAAACAAGCTCCGAGTCTGTCGAAAATTCGGACGAAGATTTGAACTAATCCCGACATATGACAAAAAAAGGAATTATTATTCACGCACTCAGCGGTTTTTACTATGTCGAAGCGGACGGTGAAATATATGAGTGCCGTGCAAAAGGTGCTTTTCGCAAGGCGGGGCTGTCTCCGCTTGTCGGCGATACGGTTGATATAGAAATTCAGGGCGAAAAGGGGACAGTGGCAAGGATTTACGACCGCCGCAACTGTCTTTCAAGGCCGCCTGTCGCAAATATCGACCGCCTGTTTATAGTGTCGTCTGTGTTGTCTCCCGTGCCGAATATTTTCGTTATAGACAAAATGACGGTGCTTGCCGAAAAAAACGGAATTGAACCTGTTATAGTATTTTCAAAATGCGACCTGTCTGAGCCTGATGAGCTTGTAGCCACATATGAAAAATGTGGCTTCAGAACGATAAAATGTTCGGCGAAGACGGGGGAGGGCATTGACGAAATAGAAGGTCTTATAAACGGCAGCAGCTGTGCTTTTACCGGAAATTCGGGTGTCGGCAAGTCAAGCATACTGAATGCGATTGACCCTACACTGTCGCTTGAAACAAACGACATAAGCGAAAAGCTCGGCAGAGGCCGTCACACGACAAGAAGTGTCAGTCTCTATCACTGTGCCGGCGGTTTTATCGCAGACACACCCGGTTTTTCATCGCTCGAACAGGAGAACAATACTCTCTATGTCGAAAAAGAGCTGCTTGCGGATTATTTTCCGGAGTTTGAAGAATATCTGACGCAGTGTCGTTTCTATCCGTCCTGTTCTCATATAAAAGACAAGGGCTGTGCCGTGTGCGAGGCTGTAAAAAACGGGATTATCCCCGCCACACGCCACGAAAGCTATGTGCGAATGTACGAAGAGCTTAAAAGCATAAATCCGTATAAATAATATAATTTCGGAGGTAAATATTATGTTGCCAATTGGACTTCAGCTTTATTCCGTTCGCAACGAAATGGAAAAAGACTTTTTCGGTACTCTTAAAAAGGTTGCCGATATGGGTTATGACGGTGTCGAGTTCGCCGGACTTTTCGGCCACTCGCCCGAGGAAATCAAGAAAATGCTCGCAGATGTCGGACTTAAGGCTGTGTCTGCCCATGTTCCGCTTGTTGATATGCTTGCCGATATGGACAAGGTAATTGCCGACTACAAGGCGATTGGATGCAGGTATATCGCAATTCCCTATGTTGACGAGCAGTATCGCCCGGGGCGTCCCGATTACGGTGCGACTCTCGAAAAAATAGCCGCGCTCGGCAAAAAGTGTGCCGAAAACGATACGGTGCTTATGTATCATAACCATGATTTCGAGTTTGTCAAAATCGACGGCAAATACGGTCTTGACATTATGTATGATACCGTGCCTGCCGAGTATCTTCAGACGGAGCTTGACACCTGCTGGGTAAATGTCGGCGGCGAGGATCCTGCGGCTTATATTACAAAATACAGCGGCCGTACACCCGTTGTTCATCTTAAGGATTTCGTCATGAAGGGCAAGGAGAAGCCCAAAAAGCTCTATGCGCTTATCGGCATTGACGACAACGAGGAGCAGGCAAGTGAGGATGTGTTTTCATTCAAGCCCTGCGGCTACGGTGCTCAGAATATGCCTGCTATAATCGAGGCTTCCGAAAAGAGCGGTGCCGAGTGGCTTGTAGTTGAGCAGGACGAACCCGACAAGGGCAATACGGAGCTTACCGCGGTGAAGATGAGTATAGATTATCTTCGCTCTCTCGGCAAATAATTATACCGACTGAAAAAATTTTGAATACAGCCGATTTTTAGGGGTCGGGTGCCGGGGATCGGGTGCCGGGGAAGGAAGACACTTCGTGTCTTTGATTATAAAACTTCTCATTAAGTAAGGTACTATACAACTGTAAAATCTTCTCTTATGCAAAGCCAAATAATCAAAGATACAGTAGAATTTTTCATCCCCTGACCCCCGACCCCCGGTTCCTGACCCCTAATTTAGTGGGCAACGCACATTAAACAAACGGTGTGTGCTGCTCTTTTTGTTAAAGGAGAAAAATATGCTGAAAAAATATCGAATTGAAATTATAATATTTTATGTGCTTGCGGCTGTTGCACTTATATTTGCCGCTTTTTATGATCTGAAAATAGATATTCGCCTTAATGCCCCGGATAACATTTTCGCAAACTGGTTTTATCGTACGGGTGAAATGCCCGCACGCCTTTTGTGCCCGATTGCCGGGGCGGTCATTGTTTTCTGTGCCGATAAAGTTTGGCAGAAAATTATAGGCGGTGCGGTATGCATCGGCGGCAGTGCCTATTTCGGGTACTATTTCGGAAAATATTTCTTTAATGATACATACAAAATGCCGTACAGCATTATTTTCGGTGTCGGCTTCGGACTTGTTTTGCTGTTTGCGTGTTCGTTTGCTCATATCCCGGATAAGTACAAAATGCCGCTTCTTCTGGCGTCTGTTATCGGTCTTGCGGTGCTCGCCTTGCAGCTGTCAACCGTTGAGGTTTTGAAAAATCTGTGGGGCAGAGTGCGTTATCGTGATTTGCTGAATGATGTTACGCTCGACAGGTTTACGCCTTTCTATGTAATAAACGGCAAAAACGGAAATAAATCTTTTCCGAGCGGTCACACTGCGGGTGCGGGGATGATATATCTTTCAATGCTTCTGCCGATGATAAACGAAAAGCTTAAAAAATATAAGTCGCTGTTCTTCACCGTGTCAATCGTCTATACGTCCGTTGTTGCCTTTACCCGTCTTGTAATGGGCGCGCATTACCTCAGTGACGTGACAGTCGGAGGAATAATCGCGTTTACGTACGTTATTATAGG
>CAVFUV010000001.1:0-33938 GCA_963625735.1 bacterium | reverse complement strand
GCGTAGGCATAAACCATGTGCTGTCGAGCTTGCTATCATTTATCTTCTCTTTATACACTTCTAACTTGGCAGTCGCATCGATTAACTCGTCGGTAAAATATGTCAGGTCAATGATATTATCTTTAAGAGGTAATAAATCTGCATTAAAAGCTTTGTTCATAATATACACCTTTCGATTTCTATACTTCGATTATACTTTGCATAAAACCAAAAGTCAAGCAATTTGGTTCTATAATTCAAATTAATGTAGTCTAGTGTTCAGAAAGTATGATTTTTTTGTATGTTGGGTTTCGCTAAAGGAAGACAGAGAAGCCAATGCTATTTTATTTCGGCGGAAGATGAGGATTAATAAAAAAATCGCCTCATCTTTTCAGACGAAGCGATTTTATTTATAGTTTTATTGTTTCTTATTTGCCGATATTGCCGATTGAACCGAAGAGCTGCTCAAAGAATTCCCTGATTGTCTCAAAGATTGAGCGGATCATGGAGAGAATATCACCGATAAGAGTGATTGTCTCGTTCTTTACAACACCGATAACATAGATTGTTGTATCGCCCTTTACGCAGTCAATGTTGTAGTAGCCGTACTCATCGGGCTCTGCGGGAGCAATGTCCTTAAGAAGCTCGGTTGTGTCGTAGCCTGTCCAGCCGTAGCCGTTATAGATGTATACTTCATACTGCGACATATCATACTCATCCTCGATTTCAACCTTGAATGAGAATGACTGACCGTATTTGAGTGTAACCGTCTTGTCGGTGAATGCGCTCTGCTCGCCGTTTCTGCCGTATACCGTGTAGCCTGTGCCGGTGGGAAGATAGATCTTGAATGTTGAAAGGAAGTCATTATCGGTGGTCCATGTGCCGTAGGTTACGTCCGCGGAAGACGCGACCTTCATGATGTGTGAACCCTGAAGATAGTTAACGCCGACACCGTTTGCGTAAACATTGAGAAGAGAATCATCAAACTTGTCTACGCTTTCGTCAGGCTCAATGATGTGTGCCTTGATGTAAATGTACTGATTAAGCGCGACCATAACATTGCCGCCGTTATCGGGGATAGCTGTAAACTTAAGAGAATCGGCGAGATCTTCATATGCGTTGCCGTTGTCGGAAACAGCGTAGGAGATTTCAACTCTCGATGTGCCGTCAGTCTTTGTAAGACCCTGGCTTGCGAGTGAGGGGAATCTGTACTCGCAATACGCTTCGCCGCTGCCGCCGATGTGTCCGCCGCCGACAAGTGTGCCGTAAACGTACAGATAACCGCCGTCGAGTATCGTGATGTAACCGTTGACGGCAAGCTTCGCACCCTCTTCAACAATAACTGTTGCGCCTGTGGGGATATAGAGAGTCAGGTCACTGGGAACGGTCATTGTCGTGCCGCTCTTGATTGTGTAGGTTGTGTTTGACTCAAGCTGATTGGAGCTTGTAAACTGTGCGGATGTATCATAGACCACGTTGCCGTCTGCGAAAGCCGCAAAGGGGAAGCAGCAGAGAACCATAATCACCGCTAAAACTACGGATAATGTTTTTTTCATGGAAAAATCCTCCTGTCAAAGGGTATATACTTTAATACAAGCTTATTATAAGTTCTTTACGGCAAAATGTCAATATGTTAACAACCTGTGTACAAGTAAAAATTTCGCCTTGATTTTTGTGCAACTTCATAATTTTAAAGTCGATTATTTCAATTTATTTTAAGATATGATAGAATGAACGAGGCAGTATAGGGCCCGGGGGCAGGGGCCGGGGGCTGAGGAAAACGCTGAAGCGTTTTGAATTATATAGCTTCGCCTTTTGCGTAGCCAACTCCACACTCCACTTTCCACACTCCACACTTTTCCCGGTTTTTCACAACTTTTTTGTCGATACATATATCGGAGGTAAATATAATGCATACAGAAATAGTCCCTGTTTCTTCTCTTGAAAAAGTTTTTTCAAATTCGGATATATCCGCCTATAAGAAGTCCGATTTTCTGCCGCTGCTGTGCGGGGAGAAGGGGGCGGTGCAGTTTGCCGTGTCGGCGGATGAAGACTGCGTTCTGCCGTTTGAAATCAGATGTCCGCTTGAATATAAGGCGTATACCGTGAAAGAGATTTACTCGGATACGTCCCGTGAAAACTCGGTAAAAAACTGCACCATGCTCAATAACGGTAGAGAGGGCTTTTATCCCGATTTAATGTGCCCCGTTGAGGGTGATACCGTTACACTTAAAAAAGACAATCTTTTGTGCGTAAGAATTGAGCTTGAGGGGAATATCCCCGGTGAGCATACCGTTATATTTACACTCGGTGAAAATTCAGCCGAGGTCAATGTTCATGTGTCCGCCGCCGCCTTGCCCGAGCAGACGCTTATATGCACAAACTGGTTTCACACCGACTGTCTTATGACATGGTATAAGATTGACGCCTTCAGTGAAGAATATTGGCGAATTGTCGAAAACTATGTCAGAAACGCCGTAGCACACGGTATAAATATGATTCTGACGCCGCTCTTTACACCTCCGCTTGACACCGAGGTCGGTGCGGAGCGTCCCACCGTTCAGCTTGTGGGGGTAAAAAGAATACAGTACGGTTATGCGTTTGACTTCACGAATTTTGACCGCTGGGTTGATATGTGCCTTCGTTGCGGCGTGAAATACTTTGAGCTTTCTCATCTGTTTACGCAGTGGGGAGCAAAATTCGCGCCCAAAATCATAGCACGGACTTCAACCGGTGACCGCCGGATTTTCGGCTGGGATAACTACTCTCTGTCGCAGGGCTACAAATCTTTTCTGCGGCAGTTCGGGCAGAGCCTTAAGGAACACACGGATTCTCTCGGCATTACGGACATCTGCCGCATTCACGCGTCCGACGAACCGAGCAAAAGCTCCATACGCCACTACCGCTGTATTTCGGCGATTATGAAGGAATATTTCCCGGCGTTTAAGCATATAGACGCACTTTCAGATTATGAATTTTACGAAGAGGGACTTGTGGATATTCCCGTTCCGAGCGAGTCGGCGATTGAGTCGTTTAGGGGCAAGGTGGACGAGCTGTGGACATACTACTGCTGCGGTCCGTACGAAAACGAGTACCCGAACAGATTTCTGTTTTTGCCGCTCATAAAAATGCGTATAATAGGCGTACTGTTATGGAAATATAACTGCAAGGGCTTTCTGCACTGGGGCTTTAATTTCTGGTACGCTCAGCTGTCAAAGCGTGCGGTCAATCCGTTCGAAAATACAACGGCGGACGGCAATTTCCCGGCGGGCGACGGTTTTATAGTCTACCCCGGCGAAAACGGCGAGCCTATGACGACAATCCGTGAACAGGCGTTTTATGCCGGAGTGTGTGATTATGCAGCGTTGCGTGCTCTCGAAAAGAAAGCGGGCAGACCGGCGGCGGAAGAACTGCTGAAACGCACGCTTGGCGATATTACATTTACGTCTTATCCGCTTGAGGCTGAGAAGTTTGAGGAGTTCAGACGAGAGCTTGTTGAGGCAATTGGCAATTAGCAATGAAAAGGGGCCGGGGACCGGGGGTCGGGGGCCGGGGCACCGAGGAAGACACTGCGTGTCTTGCATTATAAAGCTTCGCAAGGGGAAAGTTTTTCGCTTTATCGCGGAGTTATTGCGGTTGTCGGTTTTAGAAAGCGGTGTGGAAAGGTTTGAAAACTGACGGTAATTTTGCAAAAATCTTAAATTAACAAAATTTCCGCAAAATTTCTGCAAAGTGACTTTGCAAAAATTGCGAATTAACAAAAAATCTGCAAAATGATTTTGCTGAAATTTGAAATCTGCAAAATTTCCGCAAAAAATTAACAAACAGATTTTGCGGAAATACTTGATTTAACAAAATAATTTTGCTAAAATCGATTTGAAGGACGGTGATCCGCTTGTTAACCGAAGATCTTATCGAACTTATAAACAGAATCTGCCGACAGAAGGCGGAGGAACAGACTGTTGAGCTTAAGACCGCACACACAGACTGTCCGAAAAAGCTGTATGATACATTGTCGAGCTTTTCAAATCAGGACAGCGGCGGTGTGATAATATTCGGCATTGATGAAAATGCCGGCTATGAGGTTGTCGGTGTCTATAATCCTCAGGACCTGCAGAAAAAGGTTACCGAGCAGTGTCTGCAGATGGAGCCTGTTGTAAGAGCGGTGTTCACTTTGACCGATTATAACGGCAAAACGGTATGTGCCGCCGAAATTCCGGCGATTGACATTTCCGAACGCCCGTGTTATTACAGAGGTGCAGGCAGAACAAAGGGTTCATATATAAGGGTCGGCGATGCGGATTTGCCGATGACCGACTATGAGCTTTACAGTTTTGAAGCATTCAGAAAGCATCTGCATGACGATGAACGCCCCGTTGAAAGAGCAGACATAAATCTGCTCGACAAAAACAAGGTGGACGCATATATTGCCGGAATGCGTGTCGACAGACCGGGATTTTCAAGACTTCCCGAAAAACAGGCTCTTGAGCTTCTGAATATAACACGTGACGGCGTACCCACTCTGGCGGCGGTCCTTAATTTCGGAATATATCCTCAGGGATTTTTTCCGCAGCTTTGCATAACCGCGATTGTTGTCCCCGGAACGCAGATAGGGGATACCGATAACGACAGCGCACGGTTTGTCGATAACAAACGAATTGACGGCACAATTCCCGAGATGGTTGAGGAAGCACTTAATTTCTGCCGCCGCAATATGAAAACAAGAACGATAATAAGCAGGGAAACGGCAAAAAGAACCGATATAACCGAATATCCGATAGATGCATTAAGAGAAGCGATATTAAACGCCGTTATGCACAGAGATTACAGCATTTATACCGAGGGCACTCCCGTACAGATAGATTTTTTCTCTGACCGTGTGGAAATACACTCTCCCGGCGGTCTTTACGGCAGAATGAGTATTGAACAGCTCGGCATCGCAAAGCCGGATCTCAGGAATCCCGCACTTGCGGTAATAGCAGAAACGCTGACATCTGCGGAGCATCGATATTCGGGTATTCCCACAATGCGAAACGCCATGAAGGAATACGGACTCCCCGAACCTGTATTTGAAAACCGCCGCAACGAGTTTGTTGTGACATTTTATAACGGTAGCAAAAATCAAAATAACGATATCGAAAGCGATGACGAAGCAGAGAGACTTATTGCATTTTGCACTGTGCCTCGTTCACGGCAGGAAATTGCGGATTTTCTCGGTGTTAAAACAACATTTTATGCAATGCAGCAGTATGTAAGTCCCCTTATTCTTGACGGCCGTCTGAAAATGACAATTCCGGATAAGCCTAAAAGCAAAAATCAAAGATACGTTTCCGGCTGAATGAACACATCTAATCTTATTGCAAACCGCTTTTATATATGATAAAATAAGCCGTATCGAATGCGGAAGGCACTTTTAATTAACAATTAACAATTAACAATGAAGGAAAACGCCAAAGCGTTTTGGATTATAAAGCTCCGCTTACATTAAAGCTCTTTTACTGCATTTACCGTTCGCGAAGCTGTAACTCCACACTCCACTCTCCACACTCCACACTTTGTAAAGCTCCACACTATGCCTAACTGCTCCCTGCTCCCTGCTCCTTGCTCACTTTTTATAAGGCGGCACATCATGAAACCACGTATAATCTCCCTCATAACCGCAATAATACTAATCTCTCTGATTTTCGCTTCATGCGGGTCGGAGTCTTCTGTCGTGCTTCGCTTTGCCGTTTCAAACAGGGCGATAACGTTTGATCCGCAGATAGCAGAGTCCGGCACGGCGAAAATTATAGTCAGAAACACCTTTGAAGGGCTGATGCGGCCCGACCAAAACGGCGAGATGAAGCCCGCCGCCGCCGAAAATTATACCGTTTCGGAGGACGGACTTACCTATACATTTAATATTCGCAAGGGCGTAAAGTGGTATATTACCGATAATGCCCGTGAACAGCTTGAAAGCAAGCTCCCCGAAAATTTCGCACCCGAAGTCACTGCGGATGATTTTGTGTTCGCGCTTCAGAGGGCGGTTGACCCCGCGACGGGTGCGGCGGACAGCACGATATTAAGCTCCGTCCTAAACGCCGAAGAGATAATAAACGGTGAAAAACAGCCTGAGGAGCTGGGCGTTTCGGCACTTGACACATATACTCTTGAAATAAGGCTCAAAGCGGCAGACGATAACTTCCTGTCCGTTCTGGCAGAGCCGATAACGATGCCGTGCAACCGTACGTTTTTTGAGGCGTGCGGCGGCAGATACGGTCTTCTTATTGCGTACAATATGTCAAACGGTCCGTTCTATCTGTCTTATTTTGACGAGAGCACATACCGACTTCGCAAATGCTCCGGCTATACCGGTGTCAACACGGCAAAGGCTGACACACTCTGGTTCTATGTAAACACGGACGAAGCATCAATTATAAAAAAACTTGATAATGAAGACTATAACGGCGCGTTTCTGTCGCGGACATCGATTGATTCCATGTCGCTCGGCAAAACAGACAGTGTGATAACCGTAAACGACACAAACAGAGTATTTTTTATAAATACGGCAAATGAAAATCTGTCGAATAAAAATCTGCGGCTGGCTTTTCTTTACGGCACGGATATATCGTATATCTGCGACATCGCCGGTATGACAAAGGTTAATTCCGTCGTGCCCGGGTGCGTCGGCAAAACAGAGGTGCGGAATGATTTTTATAACACCGATAATGTACAGTCCGTTCTTGACAAGGCGTTAGAGGAGCTTAAAAGCGAGGACGTCACCGTCACGGTTCTTGTCGATACGGCAAACGGCGAGACGCTCAAAAAACAGCTTCAGCAGTGGCAGAAAATTTTCGGCATAAAGCTTAACATAAAGCTTGAACAGGTCGAAAAGTCCGAGTTGCTGTCCCGTGTAAAAAGCGGCGATTACGAGATTGCGTTCTATCCGCTTCAGACGGATTACAACGACGGCAGAACGGTATTTGATGATATTCTGAACATAACCGGACTTCAGAATGATACGCTAAACGGCGTAATATCGCAGTTTAAGCAGGCGTCCGACGAAGAAAAAACCGAGCTTATAAAGCAGGCGGATGAAATTCTCATAAACGAAGCCGCCGCAATTCCCGTGTGGAGCGAAGCGAGCAATTTTGTATGTATGAACTCGCTTGACGGCATTTATGTCGGCGCGGGCAAAGACAGAATTTATTTTGAAAACGCATATACAGAAGAATAACACAGCAGGAGAGATATAAATGGAAAAGCTTTTGACACGCTGGGGCAAGGCCCTCAACACAGAATGCCCTTTGAATGATTACCCCCGTCCGCAGATGGAGAGAAATTCCTTTATCTGTCTTAACGGCAAATGGGATTACGCGATTTATCCCACTGAAGAGAAATTCGCGGATTACCGGGGCGAAATAATTGTGCCCTTCAGTCCCGAGACGATTCTGAGCGGTGTCGAAAAAACCGTGACGCCGAATGATACGCTCTATTACAGAAAAAAGTTTGATTTCAAAAAGACAGATGACACGGTTGTGCTTCATTTCGGAGCGGTTGACTATAAGTGCGAAGTAAAGTTAAACGGTACTGTTCTCGGCACGCACGAGGGCGGCTATTATCCGTTTGAGTTTGATATTTCCGATATAGTAAAAGACGGTGAAAACGAGCTTACTCTGTCCGTTACCGACCCGTCGGAAACAGGCTCACAGGCAAGCGGCAAGCAGACCTCAAAGCGGGGCAATATATGGTACACACCCCAGTCCGGTATATGGCAGACGGTGTGGATTGAGGAAATGCCCAAAACGCATATCGCGTCTGTTCGTCTTACCCCCGATATAGATACAAATGTAATAAAAGTCGAGCTTGACACCGTTGGGGATGCCGGCACGGTTACGTATACCGTAAAGGACGGCGATAATGTCAAGACAGCTCTTACGATTTCGGGCAAGAGCGCCTGCATAGCGCTTAATGACTATGAACTTTGGACTCCCGAAAATCCCAAACTTTACGATTTATATATAAACTACGGCGATGACAGTGTAAAATGCTATTTCGGCATGCGTAAATTCTCCGTCGGCAAGGACATAAACGGCACGCCCCGTCTTATGCTCAATAATGAAGCGTATTTCCAGAATGGACTTCTTGATCAGGGGTACTGGAGCGACGGACTTTATACGGCACCGTCGGATGGGGCCATGATTTATGATATACAGACCATGAAGGACATGGGCTTTAATATGCTCAGAAAGCACATAAAGGTTGAGCCTCTGCGCTGGTATTATCACTGCGACCGTCTCGGAATGCTTGTGTGGCAGGATATGGTAAACGGCGGCTATCCCGTAAAGCAGTCCGCTGTTGCCGTGTGCCCGGCGTTTCAGCTTGCGACATGCACAAAAAAAGTCGGCGTGCTGTCGGACGGTGAGAAGAATTATAAGCTGTTCTCCCGTGATGACCCCAAGGGCAGAAAGGAATATTATACGGATGCCGAGCGTATGATAAACACGCTTTACAATACCGTTTCAATCTGCATGTGGGTTCCGTTTAATGAGGGCTGGGGGCAGTTTGACGCAGTAAAGGCGGAGAGATTTTTCCGTGAAAAAGACCCCACAAGAATAATTGACCACGCGAGCGGCTGGCACGATCAGGGTGTCGGCGACATAAACAGCTTCCATATTTATTTTACGCCGTTTGTGTTCCCGAAGCTCAATAAGGACGACAACCGTGTAATAGCTCTGACGGAGTTCGGCGGCTACTCAATGAGCCTTGACGGACACCGTTTCAATACCGAAAAGACATTCGGCTATAAGATATTCAAAAACAAGGAAAAGCTCTCTTCTGCTCTTCATCATCTTTATATTGACAGACTTAAGCCCCTTATCTATTCAAAGGGCCTCTCCGCTCTTGTCTACACCGAGGTCAGCGACGTTGAGGACGAAACAAACGGATTGCTGACGTTTGACAGGGAGGTTGTGAAGGTGGACATAGATTTTATGAAGAGTATAAATGAGCAGATTAAGCTGTAAAAAGTGAGCAAGGAGCAAGGAGCAAGGAGCAGTGAAGGAAAACGCCAAGGCGTTTTGGATTATAAAGCTCCACTGAATGTTAGTTTATTTGTAAGAAAAATGTTTTTATGATTGCGAAGCTATATAATTCAAGACACATAGTGTCTTCCGAAATTCTGCATTCTGCATTCTACATTCTACATTGACACTGCTCCTTGCTAACCGCTAACTGTTTTTCTAACGTAAAATGTATAATGTAAGTCGTCAACTGAACCCTCAGCAGTCTGCCGCTGTCGAAAATATCGACGGCGCTGTTTTGCTGCTTGCGGTGCCGGGGAGCGGCAAGACAACGGTGCTTATCGCACGCCTTGGCGAGATGATAGAAAACCGGGGGATACCGTCCGACAGTGTGTTGGTGCTTACCTATACGGTGGCGGCGGCAAACGAGATGAGACATCGCTTTCACGCAATGTTCCCGGAGCTTGAACCGCCCGAGTTTCGCACGATTAACGGCATAGCCCAGAAAATAATCAACGATTTTTCGAATATGACCGGGCGTATTCCCTTTTCACTTCAGACGGACGAGCGCAAGACCGTTTCCGCAATCGGCGCAATTTATCTAAAGCTTAACGACGAATATCCGTCGGAGACGACAATTTCCGAAATACGCCGCAGTATCACCTGTATAAAAAACAGCATGCTGACCGATGAAGAAATAAAAAAACTTGACGGCGGGGGAGCGGCAATTTCAAAAATATATAAGGCGTATACGGACTATATGCGTGAGCAGCGGCTGATGGATTATGACGATCAGCTTGTTTACGCTTTGTCGATGCTTAAAAACTATCCGTCACTCAGAAAAAAATATCACGACAGATTTAAGTATATATGCGTGGATGAAGCGCAGGATACATCCAAAATCCAACACTGCATAATAAGGCTTCTGGCGGGGAGCGGCAATATTTTCATGGTCGGTGATGAAGACCAGAGTATTTACGGCTTCAGAGGGGCATACCCCGAATTTCTGCTGACATTCAACGAAAAATACAAGAATGCCGTAATTCTCAAAAGCGAAGAAAATTTCAGAAGCGTTCCCGAAATAGTAAAGGCTGCGGACGGATTTATCTCCAAAAACACGCAGAGAATACAGAAGAATATGTTCGCTTCAAGAACCGCCCACGGGCAGGTAAAGGAAATTTCCGTTGCGACGCTTGAAGACCAGTATACGGCACTGTGCGGTATTCTGAAAGACGCCGACTCCGATACGGCTGTGCTTTACAGAAACAACGAGTGCGCTTTGCCGCTTATCGATATGCTTATAAAACGCGGTATACCGTTTATGAGCCGTGAAAACGACTGTACGTTTTTTACGTCCAAAACGGTCACGGATATCGGCAATATTCTGAAGCTCGCGTATAACAGATATGACAGCGACGCTTTTATGATGCTTTATTATAAATTGGGGCTGTACATCTCAAAAAACGACGCGGTTGTCGCCGTGAATGAAGCTGTGAAAAAGAAAAAGAGCGTGTTTGACTGTCTTAAGCGAAACAGGGTTCTGTCTCAGCCCGCACTTGAAAAATGCGGAAAAATCGAGCAGACGCTTGACAGAATAAAAAAATCGAATGTTTCCACCGGGGTTTTTCTTGCGGCATTTCTGCCGGGGTACGCCGGGTATACTCAGGGGACGGATATCAACAAAACGGAAATTCTGAGTATTCTCGCAAAGGATGACAAGACGGTACCGGATTTTCTTGAGCATCTCGGGACACTTAAAACGGCGGTCGGTGACGGCAGAAAAGAAAAAGGCGCTGTGCTGTCCACAATTCACGGTGCAAAGGGCACGGAATACGACACCGTATATATTATAAACGCCTTTGACGGTACTCTTCCCGCTGATAATCGAGAGAATATGACGGGCGAGCAGTCCGAAACGCAGGCGGAGGAGGAGCGGCGGCTTTTCTATGTCGCCATGACACGCGCGAAAAACAATCTTAATATTTTTACATATACGTCAAAAAGCTATGAAACGAGCTTTTCGGATGAGGTTTTCGGCAAGACGCTTCGCCGCAAGATAGAAAAGCGGCACGAAGCGGCTCTGAACGCGGCGAAAAAATACGATATCGGCACACCGCTGAAGCTTGCGACATTTTCCGTATGGGACGCAGGCGGAGAGAGCGGATTTTTCTCGAATGACAGCGTAACTGTCGGCGGAAAATTCAACCACCGCAAGCTCGGCAGTTTCACCGTGACCGCACGCACCGGGGACACGATAGTCGCCGAGTTTGAGGATGGCAAAACACGGAAACTGAGCGTGTCGCATCTTGTAAAGGCAAATCTCATTTCGGATGAATAAGTTTTGAAATGATTTGAAAACTTCTGAAAATCGTTTGAAAGTTTTGAAAAAGTGTTTGAAACTCTTAAAATCTCTTTGAAACTTTTGAAAATTTGTTTGAAACTTTGAAAATCTCTTTGAAACTTTGAAAATCTCTTTGAAACTTTTAAAATCATTTTAAAAGTTTTGAAAGTTCTTTGATATATTCTAAAGCAAGCTGTATTATATTCTTAACCAAAGTAATACCTCGGAGGTCCTCATGGCAAAAAAATCACAATCGGTATTAAACGGCGCTTTAATTCTGTCGCTCGCGATATTGGCCGTTAAAATAATAGGCATTTTCTTTAAGGTCTATGTTACGTATCAGATAGGGCTTGAGGGCAAGAGCTATTATGCCACTGCATACAATATCTATACGCCCATTTACACAATAGCCCTGGCGGGGCTGCCGACTGCAGTTTCAAAAATGGTGGCGTCCCGTGCGGCTGAGGGCAGATATAAGGATGTCAAGAAGCTGTTTAACGTTTCCGTCCTGCTTTTCTCGCTCTTCGGCGTTGTGGGCATGGTGCTTATAGCGGTGCTTGCCGTGCCGTTTGCGTCGTCGCAGTCAGACGGTGTGTTAAACGCCGTGCCGGCAATTCTCGCGATTGCTCCGTCACTGTTTTTCTGCTGTGTGATGAGCGGCTACCGCGGCTATTATCAGGGACTCGGAAATATGACCCCATCCGCCATATCGCAGGTGTTTGAAGCCGGCGGCAAGCTTATTTTCGGCTGGCTCTTAATAAACGTCGTCGTCGGAACGGGTGCGACATTTGCCGATAAAATTCCGTATCTCAATACGATAGTAACCGAAAAGGTTCAGGCGTGGTCCGCGGCGGCGGCAATTGCCGGAGTGACGATAGGTTCTTTGATGGGGCTTTTGTATCTGATGCTCCGTCACCGCTTTGAAAAAAATCTTATCACGCAAGGGGAGCTTGACGCTTCGCCCGACGCACTGTCATTCGGCGCTCTTTCAAAGGAGCTTATGAAAATAGCGATACCGATTGCCGTAAGCTCTCTTATATTCAACGTTACAACGCTTATTGACAACTGGGTAATACCGAACCGTCTTATGGCGGTATTAAGCGAGCATTTTGACACCGTCGCCGCCATGTATCCCGGTATTGTATCATCACAGGGCTACACCGCCGCCGATGCCGTGGCGTTTAAGGATTACCTTTACGGCGCGTATGATACGGTAATAGAAATTAAAAATATTGTTCCCACTTTTACGATAACCCTGGGACTCAGTGCCATTCCGGTTCTGTCCGCCGCGTGGACAAAGAGAAAATGGGAAGAAGTAAACAAGGCGGTTGATTCCGTCATTCGTCTTACATTGCTTATTGCGTATCCGGCGGGGTGCGGAATGGTTGCCCTTGCCGATGATATTCTGGAGCTTATATACGGCTCAAGCGAGACTATTTCACCGGCTATTCCGTATATCGCACCAATATTGATGCTTTACGGCGTGTCGGTTGTTTTTCTTGCGCTTACTCAGCCTATAACGAACATGCTTCAGGCTGTCAACCGTGCGGATGTTCCGATAAAGGCAATGGCTATTGGCGCCATTGTAAAAATTGTCGCGAATTTTCTTATCGTAAGCGTTCCGTCAATCAATATTCAGGGGGCGGTTCTGGGCTCGATTCTGTGCAACATTATAATGGTCGCATACGGTCTTGTTGTGCTGAAAAAAGAAACGGGACTGAAATACGATATAATGGGCACATTCTTAAAACCGCTGTTCTGTGCTGTACTGTCGGGTATTGCCGCATGGGGTGTGGATGCCGCATACAACAGATTCTTGCCCGAAGAGGGGCTGGGCGGACTGCTGAACGCCGCCAATTTAGGCGTGATTGCCGGTGTGTTCGCGGCGATTGTTACATATGTTCTTGCACTGCTTGCGACTCATTCTATCCCCAAGGAAGATATTTTAATGCTTCCGATGGGAAGAAAAATAGCAAAATGTCTTGCAAAATTCGGGCTTATAGAGTAAAATCCCGTTTTTGACAGCCTGAGCGGAAAAAACAATCGCAATCCCCGTAAATTCGGGTGTTGCGGCCGTTTTATGTTTCGTAACGATATGTACTTGTTGTTAAACTTTGCGAATATTATGTTTGGGAATGTTTTTGCTTTTGAGGTTCAATAAAAAAGTTTAAAAAAACACTTGCAATTCCGGTGCATATCTGTTAATATATTTCTTGCGATTTACGAGGGGTAATTTTACCCATATTTCAAAGGAGGTGTGCTCTCAATGGCAAAGTGTGACTTTTGCGGCAAAGACGTAAAATTCGGCATCAAGGTATCCCACTCCCACAGAAGATCCAACAGAACTTGGAAGCCCAACATTAAGAAGGTTAAGGCTGTTGTTAACGGTTCCCCCTGCAGAGTGTATGCATGCACTCGCTGCATCCGTTCGGGCAAGGTTACGAGAGCCGTCTGATCCGGTTAATCGAAATTTTAAGCTGCGATTTTAAGCATCGACTTTTGTCGGTGCTTTTTTTCGTGCTGCAGGTTGCGGCAAAGCGGGAGAATAATCAGCAATTAGCAGTTAGCAATTGGACAGGGGCCGGGGACCGGGGGTCGGGGGCCGGGAAAACAAGGAAGTCCTGCGGACTTGGATTGTAAGCTAACGCAAGAGGCAAGCTTTTTGCTTGATTGCAAGCTTGCTGCGAAATCCGGGTCGCTTTGCCGCCCGGGAGTGACATTCCTTTCAAGTAAAATGACATGCCTTTCGTATGGCGTACTGCCGGAAGCCACATTCCGGACGGCACCCTCCGCTCAGCAGATTTATGAGGGCAGCCACGGGCAGCCCCTCACAAATCTGCTTCGCTCGGGGAGACACTCCTCCTTACGCCTGCCGTTGGCAGGTGTTCGTCGTCGCGTCCTGCGGCTCGTCGACGCTGTCGCTCTCCTCGCCGCCCGTGCCCTCGTCGTCGGCTTACGCCGCCTCCTCGGGCTTTGCCTCGCTTCGCTCGGCTTCGCTCGTCGCTGTCGCTCCTCGCGACATGCCCTCGCCTGTCGGCTCGGGCTTCAGGCTCGCTTCGCTCGCCCTTTTTTCACAAACCTTAAAAATATTACAACTCTGTAATCTTTTTAAATTCCGATTAAAGTCCTCATCGTATTATCTCATCAAACAGAGAAAGCGGTGTAAAACCAATGAACATCACCGACAGATTTGAAAGAAACGAGATAAAGTTTCTGATAACCGAAAGTCAATATCTTGAGCTTCTGTCAGGCCTTAAAGAGATGATAAAGCCCGACGTTTTCCCGGAAGGCACGGTGCGGAGTCTCTATTATGACACTCCCGACAGACGGCTGATAACACGCTCCCTTGAAGGGCCCGCATACAAAGAAAAGCTGCGTGTCAGGGCATACAAAACGGTTGACGACAACTCGACGGTTTTTGTGGAGCTTAAGAAAAAGTACAATTCCGTTGTCTATAAACGGCGTGTTACGGCGACCGAAAAGCAGGCCGAGCAGTGGCTTGACGGCACGTGTCCACGCAAGGATACGCAGATTGAAAAAGAGATAGACAGCTTTTTAACTCACTACGGCACGCTTATTCCGACAGCGTACATTTCATGCGACAGACGGTCATATGTCACTCTTGACAACCTTGTCCGCATAACGTTTGACATGAATGTGCGGGGCAGAAATTACGATTTGTCGCTTGAGTCACCGCCGTACGGTATTGAGCTTTGCCCCGGAAAAGTCATTCTCGAGATAAAAACGCCGACGGTAATTCCGCTTGAAATTGCGAAAAAGCTGTCGGACCTCAAGATATACAAATCGAGCTTTTCAAAATACGGTGCACTCTATATTAAAACAGGCGGAAATACGGAAGGAGATTTTAACAATGTCATCAATTTTTAACGGAATTTTCGACACTTCGACTACGACAACGGTGTCGGTACAGAGCTTTTTAATCGCACTTGTCGCGGCTCTTATACTCGGTGCGGCGATTGCGGTTCTGTGCACAAGAAAAACATATTCATCAAAAAGCTTTACGGTCACGGCAGCTATTCTGCCGGCGATTGTATGCGTTGTGATAATGGCTGTCAACGGCAATGTCGGCGCGGGTGTCGCAGTCGCGGGCGCGTTCGGTCTGGTTCGCTTTCGTTCCGCTCCCGGCACGGCAAGAGAAATAGCGGTTCTGTTTATGGCAATGGGCACGGGACTCCTGTGCGGAATGGGCTATATCGCGTTTGCGGTTCTGTTCACGGCTATCGTTTGTCTGGTGTTCGCTTTGCTCAATCTCACGCCCTTCGGCGAGCGTGGCGACAGTCTTGAGCGTGTCATGAAAATGACCGTACCCGAGGATGTTGATTATACAGTCGCCTTTAATGACGTATTCAAAAAATACACAACCTCCTGCATACGCCTCGGCTCAAAAACGGCAGGACTCGGAAGTCTGTTCAGACTGACCTATCGTCTTAAGCTTAAGAACGCCTCGCAGGAAAAGGCTTTTATAGATGAACTCAGATGCTTAAACGGCAATCTTGAAATTATCATGCACAATATTGAAGGGAGCGGTGAAAATGATGAACTTTAAGAAAACGGTATGCATAATAACGGCGGTAATTTCCGTTCTGTCATTCGCCGGCTGTTCAGTCGGCAACTCGACCGACACGACTTCATCGGCAATTGCGACGGATGCCGCCGCATACGACGAAAACACAGGTATTTCAGATATGTTCACAAGCTTTGACGTAAATGTCGGCTACGACGAGAACAACGACACCGTGATAACTCTTGCCGACAACGGCACAAAATGCAAAAACGGCACGGTAACAATTGACGGCAATAACATTACGATAAGCGACGAGGGCACATATATCTTCAAGGGCACACTCTCGGACGGCAGTATCGTTGTTGACGCAGACGATTCCGACAAGGTTCATATTATTTTCGCCGGTGTGAATATCTCAAAAAGCACCACGGCGGCGGTATATGTCAAGAGTGCCGACAAGGTTGTCATAACACTCGCTCCGAACACCGAGAACACTCTGACAAACACCGGGGACTTTGTCGCAATTGACGACAACAATATAGATGCGTGCGTATTCTCGAAGGATGACCTTACATTCAACGGCTCGGGCAGTATTACAATTTCAAGTGAGACAGGTCACGGTATTGTATCGAAGGACACTTTGTGTGTAACAGGCGGCACATATACCGTCAACGCCGAAAAACACTGTCTGGCAGGCAAGGACGACGTCCGCATAATGAACGGCACATTCAATCTCACTTCGGGCAAGGACGGTATCCACGGCGACAATGACGAGGATGACGACCTGGGCTTTGTCTATATTGAGGACGGCACCTACACGATAAACGCCGGAGACGACGGTATGCACTCATCGGCTTCGCTTAAGATTTTAGGCGGCACAATAAATATAGAGCAGTCCTATGAAGGGATTGAGGGTCACACGGTTGATATTTCCGGCGGCACGATAGACATAATATCGAGCGACGACGGCATAAACGCGGCAGGCGGCGACACGGGAAGCGACCCCGGACAGGGCGACAGCGAGGCTTATATCAATATAAGCGGCGGCGAGATAACAATTGACGCTTCGGGCGACGGTGTTGACTCAAACGGCGACCTGTATGTCAGCGGCGGTACGCTTACGGTATACGGCCCCGTGTCGGGCGGTGACGGTGCGATTGACTACGGCGACGGCAACACCACTGCGAAGGTTACGGGCGGCACGATATTCGCGTTCGGCTCTGTCGGCATGGCGGAGAACTTCAATGCGGCTGAAAATCAGGGCGTGGCACTTGTCAACATTTCCGGCAAGGCGGGCGATACCGTTGAAATCAAAAACGACGCCGGAGAGACACTCGGTTCCGCGACATCGAAAAAGAATTTTGACTGTGTTGTGATAAGCTGCGCCGGCATGACCGAGAACGGAACATTCACGGTATCAAACGGCACAAACAGTACGGAAATTACCCTCAGCGGCTTTATATACGGCGAGAGCGGTATGGGCGGCAACATGGGCGGCGACCCCGGACAGGGCGGCGGACAGGGTGGCAATAAGCCCGACGGCAGCTTTGAACCCGAGACAAACGAGAACGGTCAGCCCGAAATTCCCTCGGGCGGTCAGGGCGGCAACCCCGGCGGACAGGTCGGGCAGGAGCCCGAAACGGACGAGAGCGGCAGACCGCAGAAGCCCGATGATAATGGGAACAGCGGCGGGCAGAACACCTCGAACACATAAAAACCATATAAACAATTTGCCGAATCGTAATCAGGCGGTTTACGATTCGGCAATTTTTTAATGCTTTTTTGTATTGTGATTTGAAAGGCTGAAGTGCCGGCAACGCCCAAAAAGCCTACACTTTGCGAAGCTCATCATTAGCTTACCTTTTGCGAAGCTTTATAAATCCAAGGCACTGTGTGCCTTCCTCAGCCACCGGATACTGCCCACCGGATACCGGTCACTTCCACTCATTGCTAATTGCTAATTTCTAATTTCTAATTGTGCCATCTCTTCATATTTCACAAGTCTTACATTTCCCATTCTCTCCGCCTTATCAATACAGCTCTGTGTAAAACCTGTTTTTGCGAAAAGAAACAGAAATGTATTTTTATATGAGAACAGTTCACTGCGCTTTATAAGTGTATCAAGGACTTTGACATCAACCTTTTCGTTTGTCCACTTGCACTCTGCGAAAACGGCGGTGTTTTTATCCTGCTCACCCATTATATTAATCTCTGTCTGACACTTTTCTTTCGGGTCATTTCCCCACCAACGTCCGAGAGATTCAAACATTACGGGACTTTTTCCTGTCAGAAGAAGCTTCCACAGATACTCGGTGCAGATATCCTCAAATACCTTTCCCATGTAGTCCGATAAAAACGGCTTTATTCGATTGTATACAAGATCTGCCGCTCCTCGTGAAATAAGCGAACTGTTATTCAAAACAAAACGATACCAGAAGCGGAACATATTGTCTTCAATTGCATAAATCGTTCTTTTTGACTCTTTTTCGTTGTATGGAGATTCCTTTTTAAGTATTCCGAGCGATATAAGATTTTTTATGTAAGAGGAACTGTTGCTTGTATTCTCGCCGATTTTAACTGAAATTTCCTTCATTCTTACCGCACCGGACGCAACCGCACCGATAATCGCCGTGTAAAGAGACGGTTCACGAACCTCCTGTTTTAAGAGATTAACAGGCTCTTCATACAGAAATGACGATGCATTCAGAAACGTATTTTTTATGTTATCTTCAACACTTAATTTGTTGTTTATCTGTGCCAGATACTGCGGTGTTCCGCCGACAGCACCGTAAAGCAGAGCTTTGTCCTCAGCGGAGAAGTTGCCGAGAAAGCGGCAGGCAGTTTCAAAATCAAAGGGCTCGATTTTAAGCTGTGCCGTCCGTCTGCCGTACAGCGGAGACTTATACGCAAGAACATTATCTTCCATATAAGACATTGACGAACCGCAGAGAATGAGCATGAGCTTAGACGAATCTTTATGCTTATCAATAAGCATCTGCAAGGTGGACGCGAGACTTTTTTCCGCACGTGCGAAATACGGATATTCGTCAATTACAAAAACAATTCGTCTGTCTTCGGCAAGCTCAAATAAAAATTCAACAGCCGACTGTACAGATGAAAACACGGCATCAGCAGGAATTCCGCCGTTATATTCGGCAATACATTTGCTCAGGTTTTCAAGATTTTGTTTTGCGTTGCTCTCAACCCCGGTAAAATAAACGGCTTTTTTTCCGTCAAGAAATTTATTTATAAGTGCTGTTTTGCCAACACGGCGGCGACCGTATATAACGGCAAATTCAAATCTGTCGGACTCATACAGTCTGTTCAGAATATTAAGCTCTTTTTCACGACCGATAAACATGAAATCACCCCTGAAAAAATTTATCCGTATTCAGTATACGACAACAGAAAAATTTAGTCAAGTACGATTCGGTAGATTACGATTCGGCAGTTTTTTCAACAATATTGCAAACATCAACCCAGCCGACGGGGTTGGAATATTTTTCGAGTTCGTCGGGTGTCAGCTCAACTGCGGAATTCGCGCTGCCCGCCGCGGGATAGACAATATCAAATCTTTTAAGCGATTCATCAAGATAGACCTTGCATCCGTCTTTAAGGGCAAACGGGCAGACCCCGCCCGGAGCGTGGCCGACGTATTCCGTCAGCTCCTCGGCCGTCAGCATTTTCGCCTTTACGTGAAAATATGTCTTAAATTTTGAGTTCGCGATTTTGGTATCGCCTGCCGTTACTATAAGCACTGGTGTGCCGTTAACTGTAAATGACATGGTTTTGGCAATGCGTGCCTCTTCTGTGCCGAGTGCCTTTGCCGCCAAAGCGACTGTTGCGGACGATACATCAAATACCTTTATCTTATCCTCGGCGTTCATCGAACGAAAATACGCCGTAACTTTTTCTATTGACACTATAAATTCCTCCCGGCTGTTTATAATTAACAATTAACAATTTCGGAAGTCTTGCGGACTTCCGACATTATGCATTATGCATTCTTAATTCTGCATTAAACAAAACCGCACCTCCGGCATTACGTCGAGGGTGCGAAATTGTTCTTACGAATTAAATTATTTTACAGCGTTCTTAAGTGCTGCGCCGGCCTTGAATCCGGGAACCTTGCAGGCTTCAACGGCAATCTTTTCTTTGGTCTGGGGGTTTATAGCTTCTCTTGCGGCTCTTTCACGAACATCAAAAGTACCGAAACCGATGAGCTGAACCTTATCGCCCTTTGCAAGAGCGTCTGTGATTGCTTCAAATGTTGCCTTTACCGCTGCATCTGCGGCCTTCTTATCGAGACCCGATTTTTCCATAACGGCAGCTACAAGCTCTGTCTTATTCATTTTTGTTTCCTCCTGTATATTTCAAAAGCCATAAGGCGTTTTGTCAAATTTAATTAAGCGGTCAGCTGTTTAAAAGTGTGGAGTGTGGAGTGTGGAGTCGGCTTCGCAAAAAGCTAAGCCATATAATCCAAGGTATGCAGTGTTTTCCCGGCCCGACCCCGACCCCTTTTTCCATTTGCTGATTGCTAATACCATAAGACGTTTTGTCAAATTTAATTAAGCGGTCAGCTGTTTAAAAGTGTGGAGTGTGGAGTGTGGAGTGTGGAGTCGGCTTCGCAAAAAGCTAAGCCATACAATCCAAGGCACGCAGTGTCTTCCCCGACCCCCGGCCCCCGGAACCTGACCCCTTTTCCATTGCCAATTGCTTCTTCGCTTCGTCCCACATCTCATCCAGCGTCTCAATAGTTGCTGTCTTCATATCTATCCCACGTTCTTTTGCAAGGCGTTCGACTATCGCAAAGCGAGCGGCGAATTTATCCGTTGCGGCTGTAAGCGCTTCCTCACCGTCCGTATCGGCAAAACGGCAGACATTCACGCAGGCGAAAAGCAGATCGCCGATTTCTTCGGACACATGCTCCTTGTCATTTTCGGCAAGAGCCTCTTTGACTTCGCTTGCTTCCTCGCTCACCTTGTCGAGTGCGCCGCCGATATTGTCCCAGTCAAAGCCCGCCTTTGCGGCCTTATGCTGAACCTTCTGTGCGCGCATAAGTGACGGCAGCTCACGAGGAATGGAATCTATGCTCTCCGTCACGCTTTTCTGCTTCTTGGTCTGCATTTTTATCGCGTCCCAGTTTTTAAGCACCTCGCCCGTGTCGCTGACGGTAACATCACCGAATACATGCGGATGACGGATTATAAGCTTTTTGCATATCTCGTCACATACATCGTCAAATGTAAACGCGTTGTTTTCGCTCGCCATCTGTGTATGAAGAACAACCTGAAGAAGAACATCACCCAGCTCTTCACGGAGCATTTCGGGACTTTTTTTGTTTATTGCCTCAATTACTTCGTATGTCTCTTCGATAAAATTCTTCTTTATGCTTTCATGCGTCTGCTCGGCATCCCACGGACAACCGCCGGGAGCACGAAGGATTGCGATAATCTCAACAAGGTCATCCATATTATAGCTGTCTTTGAATGTAAAATTATCAACCATTATCTTTGTCCTCCCCATTAACGCGATACAAAAAACATTTTACTCTATAAGCCCGAATTTTGCAAGACCTTTTGCTATTTTTCTTCCCATCGGGAGCATTAAAATATCATCAAACCACAAATAGCGGTACATTTCGCTCACAGCAAAGCCCTGCAAACGGATACCGGTCACTTTTTCTCATTGCCAATTGTTAATTTAAAAAGTGTCTCGAACCCGACAAGACAATTTTTTCAGTTAACCTCTTGCGAAGCCCCCGGCCCCCGGCCCCTGACCTCCGGTCCCTGACCTCCGGTCCCTTCCATTGCCAATTGCTAACTGCTAATTGCTAATTGAAAAAGGCCCCCGCATAAAGCGGAGTGCCCGATTTCATTCTGCCTTGTTCAGTTGATTTCAACCTGAACCTTTTCGTTCTGTCTGTTTGCCGCTGAGCGCATGACAGTTCTGATAGCCTTTGCTATTTTGCCCTGCTTGCCGATTACTCTGCCGATGTCGTTCTCGGCGACCTTGAGATGAAGAACGGTAACACCGTTTTCGTTTTTCTCATCTGCCGTAACCTCGACTGCCTCGGGATTGTCAACAAGGCTTTTCGCAAGTGCTTCAAGTAATTCTTTCATTCTTTTTTCCTCCGTGGGAAAAATCAGTCAATAGCGCCGGACTTCTTAAGAAGAGCCTTAACTGTTTCTGTGGGCTGAGCGCCGTTCTTAATCCACTGCTGAGCCTTTTCCGCGTCAACCTTGATTACCTTGGGCTCCTTCATGGGATCATAATAACCGATTTCCTCGATGAATCTGCCGTCACGGGGATATCTTGAATCGGCAACTACGATGCGGTAGAAGGGAGCTTTTTTCGCGCCCATACGGCGCAGACGAATTTTAACCATTGTTTTTTCCTCCGAAAAAATAATATTTTAGTTTTTTTATTCTATGTTTGCCTCTTGCGAAGCAAATTATGAATTACGGTTTAAGCGGGCCTCTGTAACCGGGAGGCAGCTTACGCTTCATTTTCTTTGCGTTTTTGTTTCCGCCGAACTGCTTGAACATTTTCTGCATCTGCTTATACTGTGACAGAAGTCTGTTGACGTCCTCAACCTGCATTCCGCAGCCTGCCGCTATACGGCGTTTTCTTGAGGGATTTATTATGTCCGGCTTTTCACGCTCTTTGTTTGTCATTGACAATATGATAGCCTTTGTCTTGTCAAGCTGTCTGTCGTCAATATCAACGTCCTTAAGTTTTTTGCCGAGCCCCGGAATCATGGAGAGAATGTCTTTCATCGAGCCCATTTTCTTCATTTCTTCCATCTGATAGAGCAGGTCGTTTAAGTCGAATCTGTTCTGACGAAGCTTCTGCTCAAGCTCCTCGGCTTTTTTCTCGTCGAGTGCCTGCTCCGCTTTTTCGATAAGTGAGAGCACATCGCCCATGCCGAGAATACGGGATGCCATTCTGTCGGGATGGAAAACATCGAGGTCATCGAGCTTTTCGCCGATGCCGACGAATTTTATCGGCTTGCCTGTTACGGCTCTTGCGGACAGTGCCGCACCGCCTCTGGTGTCGCCGTCAAGCTTTGTAAGAACAAGTCCGTCAATGCCGAGTGCTTCGTTGAATGTTGAAGCGACGTTTACGGCGTCCTGACCTGTCATGGAGTCGACAACAAGAAGAATTTCATGAGGTTTGACTGCCGCCTTAATGTCTTTAAGCTCCTGCATAAGACGTTCATCTATATGCAGACGTCCGGCGGTGTCAAGAAATACATAGTCGTAGCCTTTGTCTTTTGCGAGCTTTACGGCTTCGGTTGCGATTGTGACGGGGTTTTCGGTGCCCATTTCAAACACCGGAACGCCTGCCTGTTCACCGATAACCTGCAGCTGCTTTATAGCCGCCGGGCGGTATATGTCGCACGCCGCCAGAAGCGGACGGTGACCCTTGCCCTTGAGCATTTTAGCTATCTTTGCGGAATGCGTGGTTTTACCTGAACCCTGAAGACCGCACATCATGACTATTGTCGGCGGGTGAGCGGCTTCGGTGAGTCTTGCCTGAGTGCCGCCCATAAGAGCGGTAAGCTCCTCATTTACGATTTTTATAACCGTCTGAGCGGGGGTAAGACTTTCCATTACCTTTTCGCCGATGGCTTTTTCGGTAACTCTCGCCGTAAAGTCTTTGGCGACCTTGTAGCTTACATCGGCCTCGAGCAGTGCCAGACGCACTTCTCGCATAGCTTCCTTTACATCCGCTTCGTTAAGAGTACCCTTGCTTCTGAGCTTTTTGAACGCGGAGTCAAGCTTGTCGGAAAGGCCTTCAAATGCCATAGATACAACTCCTTCCCATTTTATTCGGAAAGTGAAACAGCTATTGATTTAATTCGCACTGTGAGGTCGCTTATTTCACGGGAGAGCCCGCATTTGCGGTTCTCGGCGCTTATTTTATTGGCACACTCGGTTATTTCCTCGAGCCCTTTTCTGACCTCTTTGAAGCGGGCGACAAGCCCCAGACGCTGCTCCATGTCGAAAAGCTGACATTCGGCACGCTTTATGGAGTCACGCACACCCTGACGTGTGATGCCCACATTCGCGGCTATTTCGGCGAGCGACAGGTCTTCGTTGTAATAGAAGTCGAGAAACTCACGCTGTTTCGGTGTGAGCATATCGCCGTAGAAATCGAGCAATATGGTGATTTCAAGATCTTTAGCCACGGTTATTTCTCCTTCGTGAGAGTGTGTAAAGGTGCGAAACTTTACAGGCGATATCATAGCACATTTTTGACGGTTTGTCAAGCATAAATTGTGCGGCAAACGAGTGGTTGAGTGGGAAGTGCGGAAAATGTCGCGTGCCGCAAGTGTGGAGTGTGGAGAGTGGAGTGTGGAGTTGTTTTGCGAAGCTTTTTCAATACAAGACACGCAGTGTCTTCCGAAATTGTAAATTATTAATTGTTAATTGTTAATTTATTTCGTCTCTTCGATTTGCTATTGAAAAAACGCTTTGGCAAGGGTATAATAATTTTCACATATAATTTAAGGAGATCCGAAAAAATGTACTGCAAAAAAATCATTTCACTTCTGACAGCGGCGGCACTTACCGCAACAGCCGCAATGTCTCTTTCTTCCTGCGGAAAAAAGTCGACCGATGACACAACCGTCGCTCCGATAGCCGAAGACGGCGTAACGTCCGACGGCGAAAATACAACATCCGAAGTGCAGACAGGCACAATAAACCCTCTGACAGGGCTCAGCGGCTTTGAGACACAGGGGCAGAAGCCCGTTGCCATTGTTGTCGAAAATACACCGGCGGCCCGTCCTCAGTGGGGACTTACCTCTCCCGATATGCTTCTTGAATACGAGGTTGAGGGCGGCATTACCCGTATGCTGTGGCTCTATGCCGATATTAACGATGTGCCCGATACCGTAGGACCCATCAGAAGCGCACGTCACGATGTTGTCGAACTTGCCCTGGGGCTTGACGCACTGTTCATTCACTGCGGCGGAAGCCCGATGGCGTACAACAAGATAAATCAGTATTCCGGCACGCTTAAAGAGATTGACGGCATGGCGTCGCAGTCCTTCTTTGTAAGAAATACCTCAAGAAGCACCTCGAGCGAGCATCGCCTTACACTTAAGGGGGACGGACTTCGTGAGTATGTCGCAAACAATATCGACATGACACTTACAAGCGGATATGAGCATCCGTTCAGCTTTAATTCCGCTGTTGCGACACCCGCCGGGACAGCGTGCAACTCAATCTATTTCGCTTTTTCAAGCTCATATACATATGAGTTTAATTACAATTCATCCGACGGACTTTATTACTGCGATATAAATTCATCCGCACGCAAGGACGATGACGGCAATCAGTGCGCCTACGAAAATGTTCTTGTTCTCTATACCGCAATGTCAACTCTCGATTCCACCGGACATCAGGAGCTTGACCTCACGGGCGGCAGCGGAATTTATCTAAGCAACGGTGTTTCTCAGCAGATTACATGGGCAAAGGGCTCCGACAGAGATATGCTCAAGCTCTACGCCTCCGACGGCAGCACGCTTTCACTCAACCCCGGCAAGTCGTATATCGGGTTCGTGAGAAGCACGCAGAGCGGATATACGAAACTTAGCTAACACTGTGTAACTGATGAAAAAAATGTAGAATGCAGAATTAAGAATGCATAATGAAGGAAAACGCTAAAGCGTTTTGAATTTATACAGCTTCGCGAAATGTGAATTAGTGTTAAAAAAATAGTTCCATATTAGCGAAGCAATATAATTCAAGACACGCAGTGTCTTCCGAAATTATGCATTATGCATTCTACATTATGAATTAAAAAATGTACCGCAAGATGATAAGATTAGGAGTGAGAGAAAAAATGTCCTATGAAATTACAAGGGGTTTTTCCGGACCCGAAAACGGCACTCGTGTTGTTTTCAATGAGGAAGAGACCCGTTTTACCGCACTTTGCGACAATGACGACGCAGGCTATTGGGTTGATTTCAAACTCAACGCACCGATTGCCGACACATACATAATGATTCCGGCGTGTGCCTATGACGGCAACCGTTTTGAGGCTGTTCCCCGTCACTACGCACCAATGTTCCACGAGGATGAGCTCGGTGTCGATGTTCCGACACGCATGACACAGGTGCCTCGCCTTAACAAGACCGGCGACTCCTTTATGGATGTCACAACCGGTGATATGTCAACTCCGTGCGTATGCATACTTAACAAAAAAGAGAAAAAGTCGTTCATGCTGTTCTTTAATCAGGGCGACCACGGCTTAAATCACGGCGTGTCGCTTGATCAGCTCGGCGACAACCTTATAATCCGCTTAAGAGCACCCTCAAAAAGACGTCTTGTCTATCACTGGTATGACGGTGTACCCTCATGCAGAGAAAATCCTTCAATGGATAAGCCCTTAAGTGTAAAAAACGGCGATGTTACGACAATTCCGCACAAGATATATGTATCCGACTGCGAAGATATTCCGGAGCTTTTCTCACAGTTCTTTGCGAGAAGATATGACTTTTCGAGCGAGACGGCACATGCCAATCTTCCGTTTTCGCACTTCTGGGAGCTTGCCGAAAAGCAGATTAACGATACGCATTATCTCGAAAATCTTGAAATGTACACTCTTGACGCGCAGGACGGCCGCAGAACATCACATTTCGGTGTATGGCAGGCGGGCTGGGTCGGCGGCGGCATGACAAGCCTTGCGGGAATCTGCGAGGGCGATGCTCTTACAAAAGAGAGAAGCATAAAGACACTTCTCTTTGCCGCGCGTGAGCAGAGCAAACTCGGATGGTTCTACGGCTGTGCCGACAGCAACGGCAAGGTCTATGACGACGCATTCTCAAGCTTTGACGGAAAATACAACATGGTGCTTATAAGAAAGCACGTTGATATGATATATTTCCTTTACAGAGAAATCCGCGCACTTGAAAAAATGGGTATTGATGTTCCCGAAAAAATCCGTGAAAGCGCGAAAGCGGCGGCGGATGCGGTTGTCACTCTGTGGAACAGATACGGTCAGCTCGGTCAGTTTATCAACACCGAAACAGGTGAAATCGTTGTCGGCAACTCCACAAGCGGTGCAATGGCTCCCGCGGGACTCTGTGCAGCGTACAATGTGACGGGTGACGAAAAGTATCTTATCACGGCGAGGGAGATAGGCGAGTTCTTCTATAAGAACGCAACGCTTAAGGGTGTTACAACAGGCGGTCCCGGCGAAATACTGCAGGCTCCCGACTCCGAAAGCTCTGCGGCACTTATGGAGAGTTTTGTAAATCTGTACGAAACAGACGGCGACAGATGGCTTAAATGCATGATCGACTCCGCAAATCAGGTCGCAAGCTGGGTTGAGTCGTATGATTATGAATTTCCGAAAACAAGCGAGATGGGCAGACTGGATGTGAAGGCCTGCGGTTCTGTATGGGCAAATGTTCAGAACAAGCACTCCGCACCGGGTCTTTGCACATCAAGCCCCATTTCATTTATCAAAATATTCCGTGCGACAGGTGACAAGAGATATCTTGACCTGGCAAGACAGATTGCCCACTTTATGCCGCAGACGGTGTCGTACCCCGAAAGGCCTGTTATGACAAGCAAGGGCGTGCCGCTTAAGGATTCCGAAATATGCGAACGTGTCAACACCTCCGACTGGGAGGGCGAAAAGAATGTCGGCGGAAACATTTTCGGTGCCTGCTCGTGGCCGCATGTCGCCATGATGCTCACATGGACCGATATGCCGGGTGTGTATGTCGTGCCGTCACGTGACATTGTAAGCGTATGCGATCATGTAAACGCATGGCTTAGGGACGGCGTTCTGTATATTCAGAACACAACACAGTTCGACGCCAATGTAAAGGTGCTTGTTGAGGACGGCGATGAGCTTAAAAAGAACCTCGGGATTTACTGGCATGATAGGTTTGAGGTTGTCAATGCGCCGGCAGACAGTACGGTAAAATTTTCAATTAACAATTAACAATTAACAATTTCGGAAGGCACGGAGTGCCTTGGATTATAAGCTTCGCAGAAGGCAGATTTTCGTGTCACTGCGGGGCTTTGCCGTACCGGCGGGCTGAGCCGCTCGCTTCCACACTCACCGGCAAACCCCCTTTTTTAACATTATTTTACCTTTATATCACGTTAAAAAATAAAAAAACCGCGGATGCGTATCTCTACGCATCCGCTTGAATTTTATTTATGCCAAATGATTATTTGAAGAGCTTGATAAGCCAGCCGAACATAGCGTAAACAATCTTCATGACCTTATTGAGGATAGCGGGGGAGAATGTATCAAAGAAGAAATTTGATGACTCTTCGCCTACTACATCCTGATAATAGATAACGTGTGTCTCGTAATCGGTTACATCATATTCGTTGAGGTTGATTATTCTGATGGATCTGCCGTTTTCTGCGTCACCGTATGCACGGAAGCCTGTGCCGCCGTTATATGTCATTGTGATGCCGTCATCTGTTGTGCCGGAGAAGCAGTTGAGGTGATCGTGTGCAAAGAAAGCACCGATTATATCGCCGTTTTCAACCCAAGCCTTATATTCGCCTGTCTGAATGTCGAAATCTTCGGAGCAGGGAGCTTCGCCGAGGTGACCTGTTGCCTTGCTTTCATCAAGAACATACCACTTGTTGTCTCTGCGGGAGTAGATAGCACCGTCGGTTTTCCAGTCGCACTCTTTGAAAAGAGAGTATACTTCCTTAACGGGAACATGCTGGAAAAGGAGCGAGGGAACAACCTCACCGTCGTTTGCCGCTTTAAGAGCGGCACTGGTCTCGTTATACCATGCAAGCTGAGAAGCGTTGATGCCGGTGTAGCTGCCGTTTGCCTTGTTGTTTGTGTCCATCATATAAATGTTAAAAACAACATCTTCGCCGTATGAATCATAAACAAGAGTGTTGCATGTGAAGGGATCTTCATCGCCGCGAACGTTAACGGAGATGCAGTATTCGTATGAAGCATAGACTGCATACTGATCTGCTTCGCTCATCTTGCTTGCTCTGTCGTGGTCGTGGTTGCCGAGAGTGACAAGGAAGGGAACCTTCGCGTCATTAACGGGACCTACAACGTTGTCAATGGCGATTTTGTAGTCTTCGGCAGAAGCACCGGGATAGATATCCGCAAGCTGGTCGCCGTCAAATACTACGAGGTCGGGCTTTTCCTGCTCGAGGGCCTTTTTGATGAAGTTAACGGTCTGCTCTTTGTTGCCCTTGCCGACATCCTGAGTATCGTTAATCATCATGATTTTGAATTCGCCGTCTTCGTTAAACTGAAGCTTTGTGTTTACATCTGCCGCACTTGCGGTCTGCGCAAACGCGAATGCCATGCCGCTTATAACCATAACCGCGGCAAGAAGAACGCTTAAAAACTTTTTCATGTTTTTGCTCCTTTTTGGATTTTTTGTTTTGTTTTCTTTTGGCGGTGCGTTATTTTATGCCGTACTGCGTAAGTCCCGACCATTTCTGCCCCCATTTGTTTGCCCAGCTTTCGCAATAGAGCTTATAATAGGAAACATTGTTTTTCTTGCGGTACCCTGCAAAGCAGTTGCACCACACAGCGGACGGAATAGCTATTACGACATAGTAAAATACGCCCAGCAGCAGACACTGTATGGTGTGACCGTACTCGTGTATGCGCGTGTTGCGGGTCCATTTCTCTTCTCGCCCCTCTGCCATGAAAATGAACAGCCCCATAGAAAGACCGCCCTGATTCCACGGAATGTACGTTATAAACGCATTTTGGAATTTTTCATGGCGATAGTGCTTAAAAGCCCAAAGAATAAGAAACATAAGACCGCCGACCAGATTTACGGGCAGACCCCATGTAAACTGAACGAGGTAGAACAGAAAACGTGAGAACCCGTGTGTCGCTATCGATTTGTCGACAGGCTTTGTAATTCTTGCTCTTTTCAACGGACGCACCTTCTTAAAGAAAAGCATATTTACGGTTCTATTATATTATGTTTAATATAGATTTTCAACTGTAAAATTAAATTTTTTGTAGAACATTATTCGTTTTATTTGTTAAAACAGAACAAAAACGGTAGATTTATTTTTCGTTGTGTGTTATAATCATACATATTATATTTTCCGAAAGGAATGATTTTTGATGAAAAAGGCAATTTCCGTATTTTTGGCGGTGTTTATGCTCGTTTTGTGTGCATTGCCCGCATCCGCAGTCTCGATTTCACAGGGCACGGACGCCCTTAACAAAACAATGCTTGACGGCAAAAACTCCGACGCAAACATTGACTATGTTTATTTTTCACCTGTAAAGGGTGACTCCGACACAACGAAGTATCCCATTTTCATATGGCTGCACGGTATGAACAGCGGCAAGATAAAGCGTCAGCAGTTAAGCTGGTATGAATTTTCAAACTGGGCAAGTGACGAATATCAGGCCCGTTTCGAGAATGCCGGCGGATGCTTCCTTCTTGCTCCACGTGCGAACAATTCTCAGAATAACTGGGACGGCACGGACTGCTCCACACTCAAAAAGGTTATCGATGCCTTTATAGCACAGAATGCCGATCACATTGACACCGACCGCATTTACATCGGCGGCTATTCGACAGGCGGCACAATGGTCTGGGAGATGCTCGCGCAGTATCCCGATTTCTTCGCCGCCGGACTTCCTCTTGCGTCGATTACACAGCCCTCGGCTTCTCAGTTAAGCCAGCTCGGCAAGGTATCCGTATGGATGATGGCAAGTGACAATGACCCCTATCCTCTTGCGGGCAGTGAGGATGCCATGACGACATTTAATTATCTTCAGAGCACCACAAACCGCAAAACGGGTGTACGCATAACCACATTCAGCGATGTTGTTTTTGCCGACTACACACGCAAGACGGAGTGGTCAAACGGTGAGTATGTCGTCTCCGACAAGGCTCAGCATTATCTGTGGGAGGCCGTAACATATGATATGCATATGTCCGACGGCACAATGCCCTATGTAAACACAACGACAAAGGATGCCGCAGGCAACACGATTACATTCGAAGACCCCACCGAGGGTGTTATTTCGTGGCTTTCGGCACAGTCAAAGACAAGCGAGGACACGACAAACAGCGTAAGCTTCTTCCAAAGAATTATTCTTGCGCTTAGGAAGTTCTTCCAGATGTTCGCGACTATATTCAAGAGATTTAAATAAGGTGAGGCGAGGAGCGCCGGCGACGGGCCGCTGCCCCGGCACCCCGGCAAAGAAAATCAGGTTTGGCTCTGCTTAAAAGGAATGTCACTTCCGAGCGGCTGAATGCCCCAAATTTCGCAATGCAGTTGCAATCCGGCGATAAACTCACCTTTTGCGAAGCTGACTCCACACTCCGCATTTTACACTCCACTCTGAACAGAGGCGAAGCTATATAATCCAAGTCCGCAGGACTTCCTTAGTCACCGGCCACTGGATACTGACCACCGGTCACTCATTCTTAACTGTTAATTCTTTATTCGGAGAAAATTATAATGAAAAAATTGTTATCGATTTTACTTTCAGCTCTCATGCTTGTTCTCTGCGCTCTCCCTGTGTCCGCTATTTCAATTTCAGAGGGCAACAGCGCACTGAACGAGCAGATGCTTGACGGGCAGCACGGCAGTCAGGATTATGTTTACTTCTCTCCCGTAAAGGGTAATTCCGACAGCACGAAATATCCGCTTCTTGTATGGCTTCACGGTGCCATGAGCGGTTATCATAAGCGTGAACAGCTTGAAAATTACAAGTTCTCAAACTGGGCAAGCGACGAGTATCAGGCACGCTTTGAGAACGCCGGCGGATGCTTCCTTCTCGCGCCGCGTTCAACCGGACTTGTAAGCAGCTGGGATGCCACACAGTGTTCTGTGCTTAAAGCCACAATAGATGCTTTTATAGCCGAGAACAAAGACCACATTGACACAGACCGCATCTATATCGCCGGTTATTCAACAGGCGGTGTTATGGTGTGGGATATGCTCTCCGCTTATCCCGATTTCTTTGCGGCGGCAATGCCTCTTGCGGCGATTACACAGCCGACAACATCCACAGTCAATAAGCTTTCGGATGTGTCCGTATGGATTATGTCAAGCGACAATGACCCGTATGCCGGTGCCACAAGCACACTTGCGAAAAATACATATAACTCACTCGCGAAAATAACAAACCGCAAGGAAGGTGTGCGTATAACAACCTTCAGCAAAGCGGTTTTCGCAAGCGGCAATACCAAAAACGGTCACTATATATGGGAGGCCGTTACATTCGATATGCACATGAAGGACGGCAAAACACCGTATCTCTACACTACAACAACGGATGCCGCCGGCAATACAATCACGTTTGACGAAAGCACCAAAGGCGTTATTACATGGCTCTCCGCTCAGCAGCGACCGACTTCAGACGAAGACACCGGTAAGCTTAATTTCTTCCAAAAGCTCATGAACGCCATAAAAAAACTCATAGCAAAAATCATGGCACTGTTTTCATGACGGATTGATAATTTTTTCATGTGTTGACAAAATTGTCAATATGATGTAAAATAGAAACCGAAGAGACGAACCGTCGCAGACGGCTACGCCCTCATCAGTTGTTTTTGAAAAGAAAAAACCGCTAACTTGGTCGTGTGGGCGGTTTTTCTTTTTTGTATTATTTACGCTTTCCGTTGTGAGCGGAGAAGACGCTGTGGGCAAATGTCAGAATTGCGAAAACCATGATTGTAAACTCAATCAGGGTATCGAATGTGATATACTGCTCCATAATACATGCCCCCTTTTGAGGGCTTAGGATTTAGCCGCCTGCCGTTTTATGCCGATTCGCTCTTCGGCAAGGTTATTTTATTGGATATTCCGATTTTTGTCAAGAACAATGCTTTATATTTTTATTGACAAAAATGTCAGTATGATGTAGAACAGAAACTGAAGAGACGAACCGTCGCAGACGGCTACGCCCTCGTCAGAAATATTTCAAAGAAAAAACCGCTGATTTTGGGTGATCGGGCGGTTTTTTTATGGGATACTGTGAATTTTGTCAAGTATAACATTTTTCAAATCAAAAATGCTTTTATTGTTTTTGCATAAAACCTCTTGAAATACAGGCATACTTTTGTTAAAATATGTATACAAAATATTGTTGAGGTGGTAAATATGGTCTATCTTCCCGTTGCTATGGGCGCTGTATTTCTTGTACTGTTCATAATCAGGTGCAAGGACAAGCGAAGTGTCGAAGGCGTGTTCCTTAAAAACTTTGTCAGCATATTCTTTATCATGACTGCAATTCAGGGTGTCATGAAAAACTCGGAGCATTACAAGTACGGTCTGTTTATTATCGCCGGTCTTGTTTTCGGAATGCTCGGTGATATTTATCTCGATCAGAAGTGGGTTTATCCCGACGACAAAAAGCAGTATCTGTATGCGGGCTTCATGGCGTTCGGATTCGGTCATCTGTTCTATATCCCCGCAATGGCAAAAATGGCGGAGCTTGAGCATAAATACCTGCTTATTCCGCTTGCCGTCGGCATAATAGTGGCGGTCGGCAATCTGCTTCTCGAAAAGCCCATGAAGCAGAACTTCGGCGAGTATAAAGTGATTGTAACAATCTACGGCTTCATACTTTCCTTTATGGCGGCAACAGCCGTTATGTGTGCGATTCTCACCGGCAAGACGGCGTTTATCGTGTTCGCCGCGGGCGGTGTGCTGTTCCTCATTTCGGATTTGATTCTGTCCCCGATGTACTTCGGCGAGGGCAAGAACACTCCGATAAATTTCATTCTGAATCACGTTACATATTACGCCGGGCAGTATCTTATAGCACTGACGGCTTACCTTATGGATTAAAAAACACAATCGGTCGGATGCGGCAAACCCGTGTCCGACCCTTTTTTTAATAAGGTGCAGCTGCACAAGAGTGGAGAGTGGAGTGTGGAGAGTGGAGTTGCTTCGCCGGGGTTAAATCGTAGGAATCTGAGAACTGCGAATAAGAATACATAACAAAAAAATGCCACTGTAACACGGCTTCAGTGATACTTTTGGTGCTAAGAATCTTTCACGGTTTTTCGATTTTTGTGAACAATCTGACAGCAACAATCCACTCCACACTCCACTCTCCACACTCCACACTGTATGAAGCC